>NZ_CANMAB010000045.1:0-30033 GCF_947495635.1 uncultured Virgibacillus sp.
GTGGTCAAGCAAGCAGTAGCTATTATTCCATAATAGCTACTAGAGGAAGCGTAAATCTGAGCATTTAGTGATAAGGAATGAGCGAATTTTGCTCCGTTTTTCTTACCTGCATATAACTGGCAGTAAGACTCCGACTTCAAACAATAAAGTGAATCCAATATGGGTAAGTGTGGGATCAACTGCCAGTAAATGTCCGAGGCCTTTAGGTCACACCCTTCTCGTACTAACCATCCGTGGGGATAAACAAAAACCCCAACTGATTGAAGTTTCACTTTATATGGCGTTTGTTTTTTATTTTTGGTCCGAAATAGAAAAACGTATTGTATATTTATTCTTTTTATTGCATAATAATTCATATACGATTTGGAAGGTGGAGATGTAATTGGGAGTGGGAATAAAACGAGCGACAGCAAAGTTTCATGAATTACATGGTCGGAATTTTTTAACATTAGCTGATTATACGGAGGAACAGATTAATAGTTTATTAGATTTAGCAGAGAATCTAAAGTATGAACGTAGGAAAGGAATTCCCCATCATTATCTAGAAGGAAAAATACTTGGCATGATATTTGATAAAGCATCTACGAGAACGAGAGTTTCTTTTGAAGCAGGAATCTATCAATTAGGGGGGAGTGGTATATTTTTAAGTTCCAATGATATCCAGATAGGGAGAGGTGAATCAATTACAGATACAGCTCAAGTGTTGTCATCTTATGTGGACGGTATAATGATTCGAACATATTCACAATCAACAATTGAATTGCTAGCAGAGAAAGCTAGCATCCCTGTTATTAATGGATTAACGGATTTATATCATCCTTGTCAGGTTTTAGCTGATTTCCAAACAATAAAAGAGTTAAAGGGTCAGTTAAATGGTGTTAAAATAGCGTATATTGGTGATGGGAATAATATGGCGCATTCGCTTTTGATTGGTGCGGCAACAATGGGAATGCGCCTCTCAATTGCTTCACCGAAAAATTATCAACCTGATGCTGATGTGGTTATAAATGCAAAGCGAATTGGTTCTGAATCTGGAGCGGTTTTAGAAATTTCCGATTGCCCTGAAGACGCGGTTCAGCAAGCTGATGTAATTTATACAGATGTATGGGCGAGTATGGGCCAGGAAGAAGAACAACAAAAACGAGAAATAGCATTTACAGGCTATCAAGTTAATCGAAGTCTACTTTCGCTTGCCAAATCGGATGTAATATTTATGCATTGTTTGCCAGCTCATCGCGGTGAGGAAGTATCTGCTGATGTAATTGATGGAGTACATTCTGTTGTCTTCCAACAAGCTGAGAATCGTCTGCATGCACAAAAGGCTTTGATGGTTGCACTATTAGGCAAATAGGGTAGTATTTAATAAGCAAAAAAGCATTGAAAATAACAGCAAATCACGAGCAAAAGAAGTTGCAGAATCAATTTTCCGCAACTTCTTCTTTTCCTGATGTTACCTTCATGCCTTGGGTGTCGATATTCACTTGGCAAATGTTATAGGAAGAAAATTGACCCTGTAATTCACCTGCGATGGACTGCCCCTTACCCTTTGGAGCAAATACTAGCATTGTTGGTCCAGCTCCGCTAATCACAGTTCCATAGTTTCCAAGACTTCTCGCTGCCTTTTTGATCTCTGTATATTTTGGAATTAGGGTAGCACGAAATGGCTCATGAAAAAGGTCATTTTCCATCATTTCTCCTGCTAAATGATAATCATGGGAAGTGAGCGCAACAATAAATAGATTACAAATACTACTAGCACTTGCTGCATATTTCCTAGTGAAATGCTCAGGTAGTACGCTTCTTGAGGCTTCCGTTTTTAATTCTGTATCTGGAATAACTGTAATAATATCTATGTTTAGACTGTTCCATTTATAATAGTTAATTTTATCATTTGCAGTTGAGGCTGTTACTACAAGACCTCCTACTAATGAGGCTGCAACATTATCAGGATGCCCTTCTTTTTCTGTAGCTAGCATTAATTTGTCGAGTAGCGATAATTGTAGGCGGCACAGTTGATTAGCAAGCTCGATGCCAGCAATTACTGCAGATGCACTACTTCCAAGACCGCGAGCTAATGGTATAGAGCTATCGATGGTAACTTTGCAAGGTGGCAGTTGCTTTCCATAGTGATGTGCTGTTTCTTTTGCAATCTGATAGATAAAATGCTTATCATAGCTTTCAAAGTCAGGTAATAGAAGTGATTGGTGCTGGATTTCCCAATGACTATGCTTCTCTACAGATAATGTTAAATATAGACCTAGGGATAAACCTAGCGAGTCAAAGCCTGGCCCTATATTTGCAGAACTTGCCGGTACAGAAATGGTAAAGCCATTCATATTTGCACCTTGTTTTCTAAATACTCCATAACTGTTTTTTCATCATTAGGTAGTGAAACAGGGTTAATCGTTAATTGGTCAATTGCAGTTTGTGGATCTTTTAATCCGTTTCCTGTAAGAACTGCAACCACTTTACTCCCCTCTTTAATAACTCCCTTTTTGCATTGTTTAATTAGTCCGGCAATAGATGCACATGACCCTGGCTCAACAAAAACACCTTCACTTGCTGCTAGTTTTTTGAAAGCTGCTACGATTTCATCATCCGTTACGGAGTTTATGATACCTTTTGATTCATCCCTTGCTTCCTCTGCTAGCTTCCAACTAGCCGGGTTCCCAATCCGTATGGCCGTGGCTACAGTTTCAGGATGTGGAATCACTTTGTTTTGAACAATAGCAGCCGCTCCCTCTGCTTCAAAGCCAAACATTTTTGGGAGACCTGACTGTTCTATATCGTTATATTCTTTAAACCCTTTCCAATATGCACTAATATTTCCTGCATTGCCTACTGGTATGGAAAGAATATCAGGAGCAGTTCCAAGTTGGTCGCATACCTCAAAGGCCGCTGTTTTTTGACCTTCTAAGCGATATGGATTAACAGAGTTGACTAATGTAACAGGAGATGACTCGCTTAATTTTCGTACCATTGCTAGTGCTTCATCAAAGTTTCCATCAATTTCCACAATCTCCGCACCGTACATAATCGCTTGTGCTAATTTTCCTAATGCAACTTTTCCTTTAGGAATCACAATAATTGCTTTAATTCCTGCTTTTGCTGCATAAGCAGCTGCAGAAGCTGAGGTATTTCCAGTCGATGCACAGATGATTGACGTACTACCTTCTTCAACCGCTTTTGCTACGGCCATAACCATTCCCCTATCCTTAAAAGAACCGGTCGGATTAACGCCTTCAATTTTGCCATAAAGTTCTATTCCAAGCTCTTTAGACAATGTAGAGAAATGAATTAATGGTGTATTGCCTTCATGTAATGTTAAAGCTGGTGTGTTTTCTGTTATAGGTAGTAACTCCTTATAATTTTTTAGTAGTCCCGGCCAATTCATGTGCTGCATCTCCTTCCACTTTATAATAGCTTTTTATCTGCAGTACCACATCTAAATTGTGCAGTTGATTTAGCGCATCTTGAAAATTATGAAGCGTAGTGTGATGTGTAACAACAATGATCTCAGCCAACTCCCGTTTTTTAATTGGTGTCTGAAGAATCCGCTTAAAGCTAATATTTAGGTCGTTAAATAATGTAGATATCTCAGAAAAAGCACCTACCCGATCCTTGACATGTATTCGTAAATAATACTGTCCAGAACGTTGGTCAGAACTTCGTAAATGTTTTTCAAATCTTGCTTCAAGTGAGTGTTTACCACATACACCGAGGCGCATATTCTTAATTACCGTTACAAGATCAGAAACGACAGCTGTTGCGGTTGGCAGACTTCCCGCTCCTGGCCCATAGAACATTGTTTCACCAACTGCTTCACCATACACATAAACAGCGTTATATTCATTTTTTACATCTGCTAACGGATGTTCTTTTGAAAGTAGTGTCGGCTGAACACTTACTTCTATTTGTTGATCCGAGCATTGAGCATAGCCAATTAATTTCATAGTATAGCCAAATTTTTCACCATATTGAAGGTCAGCCAATTCTAGGTTTTTAATACCAGATACTTCTACATCTTCGAGAGCAATATCTGTAGAAAATGCTAGTCTTCCTAAAATCGCCATTTTTCTAGCCGCATCTAAACCTTCTACATCGGCTGTTGGATCTGCCTCAGCAAATCCAAGTTCTTGTGCCTCCATTAATGCATTTTCGTAGGAAACACCTTCGTTGCTCATTTTTGTTAGAATGTAGTTGGTAGTTCCGTTGACTATTCCCATTACCTTTTGAATTCGATCAGATGATAGTCCGTCGGAAATTCCTCTCAAAATGGGAATACCACCAGCAACACTTGCCTCATAATAGAAATCACATTTGTTTTGTCTTGCTGCTTTTTCTAGTGCTGTGCCATGTAAAGCAACAAGGTCTTTATTTGCCGTAACAACATGTTTTTTTGCAGCAAAAGCTTGTAAAATATGATGATATGTTTCGTCAATTCCACCCATTACTTCTACTATTACATCGATATCCGGGTCATTAATTATGTCATCAGGATTCGTAGTGAGAAACGTTCGATCTATTTCTACATTACGAGCTTTTTCAAGGTTACGAATTAATACGCTTTTTACATTAACCTCACAACCTAGTTGGTGAATAAGCTCTTCCTGATGACTTTCAATAAGTTTTATGACTCCTGAACCGACTACTCCTAATCCTAATAGACCGATAGAAACCGTGTTTCCCACTTCATCACCTCATCGTTTTTGTTTAATAGCTATTTAAACACGAATACTGAACTATAGCAATAGTCAATTTTTTGTACGCATAGAAAAGTTACGTTTTTTCAAGATGTGGTTTTTTCGTCATCATATTCTTTTCTTCAGAGTAGTTTTTTCTAAGTACCCAGCTTTCTTTTAAATAAGTTGGAATTCTGTAACTTCATTAACTTTTGTTACGTCGTGCGAATAAACTGAGTCTAAGGTAGGTCAGTGATGGAGGTGTATGGTATGAGCGATGCAACAGCCGGATTAACGTTTGTTACTTGTTTATTGCTAGGTGCAGGCATTGGAATGTTGTTTGGTCATTTAGAAGCTGGGGGAGCAATTGGTCTTGGTCTTGGTATTGTTTCTATTGCTTTATTTCGAAAAAATAACAAATGATGCTATTTGTCCCACATATAACTGGCAGTAAAACTCCACTTCAAGAAATAAAGGTGGAGGGACTGCCAGTAAATGTCCGATTGGTTCAAGGGCCTTTAGGTCATACCCTTGTGTACTAATCATCCGTGAGGGGTAACAAAACCCCCACGGAATGAAGTTTCATTTTATATTCATTGACGCCTCTCTATTGTCTTTTTATACTTAGGAAGGCAGAGAAAGAGATAGGTGATTAAATGGAGTTTTCAATAAATTATTTATCCTTTTATCTTATTCATGTGGATGGCGAGGATAAGCGATCAAAGCACTTTCAGACATTGGATAAGGATAGATATGATAATAATCCTCTTAAGGATTTTTTAGATGGAGAGTTAACCAGAATTACCAAACGGAAAGTGGAGCGGCATGCGAAATCAGAAAACGCTCCAACAAAGATTGGTAGGTTTATTGTTGAGCCCGGCCATGAATTAACCTCTAATCCAAATTATAACTTATTTCAAAAAGTGAGAAGTTCTGCGTCAACCGAAGATTTTCGAGAGGCGGCTGATCAAATTGCCCAAATGTATATGGATACAAGCGCTGTAAGAGGGGGAGCGTTGTTAATAGCTTCTGCAAAATTGACCAAGTTCTTCGATGACCCGTTTGTTTTCATTATGAAATGTGATTTTGAACCGAAAGTAGCAACTATTACTGATGAGGAAACCCTAGTAGAGAATGTTGAAATGGCAATTACGACGAAAAATATGAAGTCGATTCAATATCCATTTATGCCAGAGGAAGGGATGATGGACGCGGCAGAGATTAAGGTTCATCAAGCATCTCATGCGCGTTATTTTGAGGACTTTCTCCCATTTGTGTCTTATGAAAAATCCATGCCAGAAATCATGAAGACACAAGTAATAGGAATGGTTCAGGAACATATTAAGGAGACATTCCCTGAAGAAAGTGAAGAAAAAGAACAATTTGAAGAAGCTATTGAAGAATGGGCTGTTACTCCAGAACGGGAGATACAGGAACGATTAACAACAGAGCAGGTGGTGGAGGCGTCTGCGCAAATAGTAGAGCAAACACCTGATGCTGAACTGAAGATGAAGCTTGACCATGTTGCAATTAAAGCACACCTTTCTGATTTTGGAGAAACATTGCACTTGGCTAAAGTGAACGGAAAATATATGTTAATGATTGAAGCAGATCAAATTAGTTTTGATAAAGGCTTTTCACCAATTGAATTTCATAAACCAGATGAATTTGAAGTAGTGGTAAATCGAGTCTTAGCTCGAAAGTAGCAAAAAGGGTCCTACATAGGTAAGTATGTTGGGACCCTTTAGGTTAGTCTGGTGAATAATATAAAAGGCTTAGGCATAGCTTCTTTTCTGAGATTTCGTCATTGAGACTAGAATCGTACCAAGTGATAGGATGACGAAGATGCCACCTATTGCTGCATTTTGCTGTACAGATGCTTGTTCGATAACTATT
This sequence comes from uncultured Virgibacillus sp., assembly GCF_947495635.1. Lineage (NCBI taxonomy): Bacteria > Bacillati > Bacillota > Bacilli > Caryophanales > Bacillaceae > Virgibacillus > uncultured Virgibacillus sp. The sequence goes on from NZ_CANMAB010000045.1 coordinate 6,579, forward strand.
CCGCCAACTAAGGAGCCAAATGCAATACCAAAATGCAATGCAGAGTTATTGAGACTTTGCTGAATATCAGAAGTTTCCGGTGCTGATTCAATAAGGTAGCTTTGTAATGCCGGTGTGATTGCCCAACTCATCATGCCCCAGACTATCATGACAACTAAAAATACAGCGAAGATGGAGGTTGTAAAGGGAATAGTTAACAGGGATAAAGCAAATATAACAAGTGTTGATATAATGGTTTTTTTCGAACCAAATTGATCTGAGAATGCACCACCAATACCTCCACCGCTTACAGCGGCGATTCCAAAAATAAGATAAATGATGCTTAGCCAGTTGCCACCCAAATGCATGGTGTCTTTTACAAATGGTGTTAGGTAAGCGTATAAGATCGTATGCCCTGCCATATATAAAAAGGTAGTGGCGTGACCAAGTAAGATTTTACTCTCTTTGAGCGAATGAATTTGTTTTTTCAGTGACACTTGTGGTTTGGGCTCCACTTTTTCCATGAAATAATAAACGCCGATCATAGACAGTAGTGATAGTAAAACAATGAAGACAAAAGGAGCTCTCCAACCGAACATATTTCCAAGGACAAGCCCGATCGGCACACCTAATACTAATGAACCACTAACACCCATAGAGACAATCCCGATGGCTCGACCACGGTACTTATCATCGCCAATGTTTGCAGCAATGGTTAAGCACAATATAATAAGTAGCGACCCACTTGCTGCTGAAATAATCCTACCAATAAAGAGCATACTATAAATAGGGCTAAAAACGGCTATTAAATTTCCTATTAAAAATATAAGTAATGCAATTAATGTTAATTGTTTTCGTTCTATTTTAGCTGTGGCAATAAGCAGTATTGGAGCGGAAATGGCAAAAACTAGAGAAAATATTGTAATTAAAAGTCCAGCCTTTCCTAGACTTACGTTTAAATCGTTAGCTACGAGGTCTAATATACCACCAATAATTAATTCAACCATTCCCACAACGAAAGAAATAATAGTTAATAAATATACGCGTTTGTCCATTCTATGACGCCTTTCTAATTTGAAGATACGAAGTCATGCTTAAACGTTTTCCTATACAATAGTAATCCCAATTTCTTCAATTGACAAGGAATACATGGTTACAAGATTGGGGTGTATTTTGCGAATTTTTGTTACCTAAGTACGACAAAAGAAATAATCCTATTTTTTTGATATACTTTAGTTATCCCAACTATAACTGGCAGTAAGCCCCCACTTTAAGCTAAAGTGAAACTAATATTGGTAAGTGGGAGATCGATTGCCAGTAAATGTCCGATTAATTCAAGGGCCTTTAGGTCATACCCTTGTGGTATTAACCATCAGTGGGATAATAAAACCCTTACTGATTGAAGTTTCACTTTATTACCTCATAGACTTGAAGGAGGAACCATTGTTGCGTAAAGAAGGAAATTTACAAAAGGATGCCATGCGTGCTCTTAAGGAAACGAGCAGGACCTTTTATATACCAATTACGTTATTAAAACCTGTGTTAAAAAAGACGGTCGGATCTGCATACTTATGCATGAGAGCAGTAGATGAAATAGAAGACCATGAACAATTAGATTCGGAAACAAAACAGTATCTGTTACGAGCTACTGGAAAGTTATTGGCTGCAGATCGATTCGACGAGGAAGCTTATCTTAAGTTACTCGGTCCATATCAATCGGTGCTCCCAGAGGTTACATTACGGCTTGGTGACTGGTTGAAAGTATGCCCAGAAGATATTGTTGCAAAAATAAAAACGTCAACAAGTATTATGTCACTTGGTATGGCAGACTGGACTGAGAAGAATTGGATTATCAAAACAAAAGATGACCTAGATGATTATACGTACTATGTGGCGGGTTTAGTTGGTGTGATGTTATCAGACATATGGTATTGGTACGATCAAACAGAAACGGATCAAGATTTGGCAATTGGCTATGGGAGAGGATTACAGGCGGTAAATATGCTTAGAAATCAAGAGGAAGATGCACAGCGTGGTGTGCAATTTATTCCCGATGGCTGGAGTCGTGCTGATATGTTTACTTATGCAAAGAAAAATCTAGGGCATGCAGAGACGTACATAAAGGATATCAAGACACGTCATATTCTCCTGTTCTGTAAGATTCCTTTAGCATTGGCTAATAAGACATTAAAGGCGCTAGAAAAAGGGCAGGAAAAAATGACTCGCGATGAGGTTGAATCTACGGTTGACGAGATTATGAAGCAATAAACACATTCATATAATTTAATGCATGTACCAAAGAGTCTTGCTATGCAAATTACCTACCAAGTTCATGAATAATTGACAAACTTCATGTGGAAACCTATAATCAACAACTGTGTTTAAAATTGAGCAAGCTGGTGGGTTTTTGTCATGATTATTGCTTCCATATATCGTGCAATAATTATTATCCATCCAACGGTCTTTAATGACAAATGATAAGCAAAATATTACAGGCACTTGCTCCTATAATATTAGGAGGAAAAACGTGGATTCAAAAAAGAACACGAAATTGGATTGGCCGGTATTTATCATTAGTGGAGGATTATTAATTTTATTTATTCTGCTGTCTCTTTGGAATAAAGATGCTGTAGGAAATACAGTAAATACTTTATTTACGTATTCTTCAGATCTATTTGGTGCCTATTGGCAGCTTTTATTATTGGGTAATTTCTTTATTGGTTTAGCACTTGCCTTTTCAAAGTATGGGAAGGTTAAACTAGGTAAACAGGATGAGCCCAAATATAGCTATTTTAAATGGGTAGCTATGATTCTGGTTACATTATTGGCAAGTGGTGGTGTTTTTTGGGCAGCATCAGAACCAATGTATCATTATATGACAACCCCACCTTTATTCGGTGGTGGCGAATTTAATAATATGTATGCGGCCTTTGCACAATCCTTTATGCACTGGGGATTTTTAGCTTGGGCGATTCTAGGTACACTAGCTGTAATCGTTATGATGTATGTACATTACAGCAAAGGTTTTCCGCTAAAGCCACGTGGATTATTATATCCGATTTTTGGAGAACGGATATATCAAAAAAGCCTAATTGGTTCTGCCGCTGATGTTTTTTCTATTTTTGCAACAGTTGCAGGGACATTAGGGCCTTTGGGGTTTTTGGGCTTACAAATTGCCTACGGTCTTAATCACTTATTTGGTATACCGAATACGTTGTCGGTAAGTATCATAGTAATCATTGTTTTAGTGTTTGTTGCAGCTATCTCCGCAGCAACTGGAGTAGATAGAGGAATTCTAACATTAAGCCGCTATAATGTTGGTTTTACCATATTCTTAGCATTAATCGTACTCGTTATTGGACCAACTATGTTTATTATAGATGCTTTTGTTGGAGGAACAGGCTTACATTTACAGAATTTCTTTTCAATGACCATGTTTCGTGGGGATGAGGGCTGGTTGTCCTTTTGGACCATATTCTTCTGGGGCTGGTTTATTGGGTATGCACCAATGCTGATTGTGTTTATTAGTAGAATTTCTCGTGGAAGAACCATTCGTGAATTAATTATCGCTGTTTCTATCGTTGCGCCCATCGTTAATAATTTTTGGTTTTCGATTGTTGGAGGAACAGGTGTTTATTTCGAAAATAAAGTTCCAGGCTCCATTTCAGATGCTTTGAATGAAGGCGGTATGCCTGCAGCGGTTATGGCTATTACAGATCAGTTGCCGTTTGGAATGTATATGGGGGTTGGTTTCCTTATCGTATCCATTATATTTGTAGCAACAACAGCTGATACGATGTCTTATACCGTTGCGGCTACAATAACAGGGAATGATCATCCTAAGCGCTGGCTACGCGTGTTTTGGGCTCTTATATTTGGTGCAACTACAATAGCAATCTTAACGATTGGAGAGGATAGTGTTACTTCTATCCAAAACTCTATTGTTATTACTGCTGTTCCAGTATCACTGCTTTTACTTCCACCTTTATGGAGTGCACCACGAATTGCACGAACGATGGCGCTTGAACAAGGGTTGATTTGGCAGCGGGAGATGCGTAAAAAAGTTGATAAATAATAAAGAAGTCCTTGCTCATCATGGCAAGGGCTTTTTGGTGATGTTTCATCATAATAATGAACGTATATAATATAATGGAGTTTAGATGTAAACCATGCCTAAAAATTATTTCAATGCACAACCATCAAACCTATATATACCTATAATAGGTTAGAAAACGCAAAAACTCTTTTTCTAAAGTATGCTGATATTTTACGATGGCATACGTATTCGCCTTTAGAGATGTGCTTAAATCTGATTGCACTTCAAGTAATCTTCCTTCTAATAATTCTCTTCTTACCGTTGATCTGGGAATAAAAGAGACTCCTAAACCTTCTTCAATAAATCTTTTTGTAATATGAACTTGGGAAACTTTCATCGTTTTTGCTGATGGATGCATATACGTTATTCTTTTTAACAGCTTCTCCCAATACTCTGGGTGATTGTGCGTAAGCAAATGATATTGGTTAAATAGCTCTTCTTCCGTGATTGGAGGAGCAAATTCAGGGTCCATTCCATCATGTGGTGCCACTAAAATAACTTCATCTTCATAGATGATTTCATTTGTTAATTGGGGGTTAAAGCTTTGCATGCATGAAAGCCCAATATCGACCTCCTCGTTTATGACTACTTCCTCAATATCTCTAGACTCTAATATGATAACGGAAATCTCGATATTGCTATGCTTTAATAAATACTGCTTTAGAACATACGGCAAAATCGTATCAGCAATGAGTGGTGAGATCGCCATTCGAAAGGTCGATTTATATCCTTGTGCCATCGAATGTAACTTTTTACCTCCTTCTTGATAAACCTTAAGGAGCTTCCGAGCAGTTTCTAAATAACATCTACCTTCTTCTGTAAGACTTACCCTTTTATTTGTTCGGTTAAATAATAGAATACCAAGCTCTTTTTCCAATTGTTTAATATGAACCGTAACAGACGGCTGCGAAATATACAGGACTTCGGCAGCTTTCCGAAAGTTCTGCTGTTCTGCAACGGTGACAAACGTATTTATCCAAGAAAATTCCATAATTGCCCCCTTTGATTAATAAAATTAATCATTATATTTAAATATAATTAATTTTCTGGATTGATTTTATTTTATACAATAAAAGTAAGAAAAGAAAGGGAGTTGAGAAAATGATTTATCACGGTTTAAAAGGGATTACTTGTATAGAAACAGCTATTAGTCACATTGATGGGCAAAATGGGAAGCTTATTTATAGAGGATATGATGTTAAAGAACTTGTTCAAAAGCAAACATTTGAAGAAACCGCTTATTTGTTATGGTATGGAAGCTTGCCTAACTCACAACAATTACATCAACTTTCCGAGCAATTTAAGTCCAATAGAAAACTACCAACCTATGTAAAAAAAATGATTCACTCCCTTCCAGTCAATATGGACATGATGAGCGTTATCCGAACAACGATTTCCAGCATGGGTAACAATAACATGACTTGGAAGCCTACCATCGATCAAGCGATTACCTTAACAGCACTGATGCCATCAATCATTGGATACAGAAAGAGTGTACTAGAAAACAAGAGCTTTGATGAGAATGCAGCTAAAGAGCTTAACCATGTTGAATATTACCTCTTTATGTTAACTGGAGCTGTTCCTCCAAAAGTGCATGTCGAGGCACTTGAAACTTACATGTTACTTACACTTGAGCATGGTTTAAATGCCTCTACTTTCTCAGCTAGAGTAACCGCATCGACTGAATCTGATATGGTATCTAGCTTAACATCTGCTATTGGAACAATGAAAGGTCCATTACACGGAGGGGCTCCTATGGGAGTGATTTCTTTATTAGATGAAATCGCAGCTAGCCAGAGCGCAATAAAAGTAATTTCTGAAAAAGTGATGAATGGCGAACGACTAATGGGGTTTGGACATCGTGTATATAAGACGAAGGATCCTAGAGCTATTTCCCTGAAAAAAGTTCTATTACAAATGTTAGGAGAAGATCAATGGTTAGACTTAGCTATTGATATCGAAGAAACAGCGATTAGTGTATTAAATAAGTTAAAGCCTGGTCGATCTTTATATACGAACGTCGAATTTTATGCAGCAGCTATTATGAAAGCTATTGATATGCCACCTGCTTTATTTACTCCAACATTTACCGCAAGTCGAGTCGTTGGTTGGACGGCACATATTCTAGAGCAATCAGAAAATAACGTCTTATTCAGACCTCAATCTCGCTATACTGGGGAAACAATCAAACAGTAATACTCTTGGTTACAATAAAAATAATATGAAAGAAGCGGTGGTAGAAGATCATAGGCCTAATTTTTCCCGTTAAATGGGAAAGACTAGGCTTTAAAAGTGCAAAATCGTGTTATCGTGACAAAAAAACATTGAATCCCTATCAAATATTAAGTAAACTAGTAATAAGGTCATCAGATGACCTTATTACTAGTTGTGTAATGTAATCGCTTTATTGGGAGAGAGGGGTTTGATGTATTTACTAGTTGCATTAAGTGCAATCATTGCACCGTTTATTTTTCTTGTTATTTTACGATTTCCAGCTACTAAAGGGATGACATGGAGTGCACTCATCGTTATATTGTTTGCGATTTCTGTATGGGGAATGGAAGGGAAGATTATTATTTCTTCTATCCTTCAGGGGACACATAAAACGCTTACGATCTTATGGATCTTATTTGGTGCATTAGTGTTATTAAATACACTACGAAATACTGGGGCAGTTGATCGGATTAATCAAGGTTTTCAAAACATCTCTGGGGATATGCGCGTGCAGGTTATTATCGTGGCTTTTTTGTTTGGATCTCTTATTGAAGGGGCAGCAGGATTTGGGACTCCAGCGATGGTAACAGGGCCATTGATGATAGCATTAGGATTTCAGCCGTTGGCAGCAGCAACCTTAGCTTTAATTGCAGATAGTTCTGCCGTAGCATTTGGTGCTGTGGGAACTCCTGTAGCTGTGGGGTTAAGTAATATCCCGAACGCGAATTCTACCTTCTTTCAAGAGATAGGAATAAAGATAACAACACTTGATATATTTGCGGGAACCTTTATCCCGTTTATGTTAATCGTGATTATGACTGTATTTTTTGGAAAAGGTAAAGGTTTCAAGGATGCATTTCCTATGTTGCCATGGACATTGCTCATAGGTATAACCTATACAGGATCTGCCTTATTATATGCTGTAACATTTGGGCAGGAATTTGTAGCAATTTTAGCGTCATTGACCGCATTAATAGTAGCTACTTTAACAGCTAAAAAAGGGTGGTTATTGCCGAAAAATAAATGGCAGGATGCGTTACAAGAAGGATTTGAACCTTCTACTAAGAAGTCAGAAATGGGTATAGTTGCTGCATGGTTTCCGTACATCATCGTTGTAGCTTTATTATTACTAACTCGTATCGTACCTTGGCTAACAGAATTTACACGAACGGCGATTGATCTCTCGTGGACGACTATTTTTGGAATAGCGGGAATTGAGTCAAGTTGGGAGTTCTTGTATTCGCCAGGGACAATCCTAGCTATTGCGGCAATGCTATCTGTTATTATTCATCGTAATAAACTTCGAACCTTTATGGATGCTTCCAAGCAATCCTTATCAACGATGAAAACGACAGCAATATCATTAATAACGACGCTTGCGATGGTTCATGTGTTTACAAACTCTGGCTTAAATGTAAATGATTTAGTGAGCATGCCACAATATATAGCAGAATCATTTGCGAGTTCACTTGGGTCTATTTGGTTTTTAGTAGCACCATTTTTAGGTGAACTCGGAGCGTTTATTACTGGTAGTGCAACTGTTTCAACGCTTACATTTTCTCCGATCCAATTCAATGTAGCAAATCAGGTTGGATTAGATGTAAACGCTGTCCTTGCAGCGCAAGTAATTGGAGCTGGAGCTGGTAATATGATCTGTGTTCATAATGTCGTTGCAGCCAGTGCTGTTGTTGGATTATCAGGGAAAGAAGGAGAAATAATACGAAAAACATTGGCACCAGCAATCATCTATGGGTTACTAGTGGGTGCCGCTAGTTTTATCATGCTTCAATTGTTCTAACATTACCTTATATCTAGCTTGGTCAGCTTTTCAAAAGCATAGCTATCCAGTAAAATGGGTTCAAATGATGAGGAGCTGAAAGCATGGAATATAAACGTATAAAAACTAAGAAAATCTACGAGCAAGTAGCTGATTCTTTAATAGATATGATTAAAAGTGGTCAATTAAAGCCAGGTGATAAGCTAGACTCGGTTGAACAACTAGCGAAAAATTTTGATGTGGGGCGGTCAGCGATACGTGAAGCACTAAGCGGTTTGCGGTCAATGGGTCTAGTTGAGATGCATCAAGGTGAGGGGACATATGTAAAAACGTTTGATCCTAAGCGATTTACCTTACCAGTAAGTACTGCATTTTTAATGAAACAAAACGATGTAAAAGAATTGTACCAGGTCCGAAAGATTCTTGAAGTAGGTACAGCAGGTTTTGCTGCTAGCAGTTATCAGGAAGCTAATCTAATCCAAATGCAAAAAGCATTAGATGTGATGAGAAATGCAAAGGGAAATGATGTCTTAGCAGAAAGTGCTGATACTGATTTTCATATAGCTATTGCACAAGCTACACACATGGATCTGTTAATAAACTTAATGGGAAGTGTTTCTGAATTGATGTCCGAGACAATTCGTGAGGCACGTCGTCTTCTGCTTTATTCGGAAGATCGAGCAGATGCATTATTAGCAGAGCATGAACGAATTTATCAAGCAATAAAGAACAGACAGCCTGATAGAGCCAGAGATTATATGTATGATCATTTAGAGAAGGTCGAAAAACTGTTATTTAAAAATCTTGATTTGGATTAAGAATAGCCTCGGTCATAGAGAAAATAGTTAGAGGTGAAAGATAATGAGAGTATCATTATTCATTACTTGTGTAAGTGATATTATCTTTGCTGATGTTGGTAAAAACACGGTAGAAATTCTAGAAAGAGTGGGATGTGAAGTAGATTTCCCTGCCGCCCAGACATGCTGTGGTCAGCCTGCTTATAATAGCGGCTATTTGCAAGAAGCAAAAAAATCAATGAAACAAATGATGCGAGCATTCAAAGATTCGCAGTATGTTGTAGGCCCGTCAGGTTCTTGTGTCGGTATGCTTAAAGAATATCCTGCTATTTTTAAGGGAGATCCAGAATGGGAACAAACAGCCATTGAACTAGCTCACAAGAGCTATGAAATCACTCAATTTTTGGTAGAAGTTTTAGGTGTAACAGACTTGGGTTCAACATTTAAAGGAAAAGTTACCTACCATCCATCTTGCCACATGACGAGGTTATTAGGAGCGAAGGATGCCCCGCAAACACTCTTAAAAAACGTTAAGGGTGTGGAGTTTATTGAACTACCGGTTAAAGAGGACTGTTGTGGCTTTGGTGGGACATTCGCAGTTAAAAACCCTGAAATCTCTGGAGAAATGGTAAAAGAGAAATCGCGGCATGTTTCAGAAACAAAAGCTGAATATCTAGTCGGCGGAGATATGGGTTGTCTAATGAATATTGGTGGAAGAATGCGGCGAGAGGGGAAGGACGTGAAAGTAGTTCATATTACAGAAATTTTAAATACGCATGAGCAAGGGGGAGGAATAGCATGAGTATAAAAATTGGAGATGCTTCGTATAAAGATCGTATTAATAAGGGAATCGAAAATGATTTTATGCGTCAAGCTGTTTCTTCTGCCCAAGGACGTTTTCGATCAGGCCGGTTGTCACAAGCAGAAGAGCTTGGTAATTGGGAAGAATGGAGGCAGCTTGGTTCGGAAATTCGTACACATACGTTAGAAAACATTGATTATTATTTGCAGCAGTTAAGTGACCAAGTGGCTAAACGCGGTGGAAATGTATTTTTTGCAGAAACAGCAGATGAAGCAAATGACTACATTGAAAATGTGGTGAAAAAGAAGAAAGCAAAAAAAGTTGTCAAGTCGAAATCAATGGTTACTGAAGAGATTGGTCTGAATCATAGCTTAGACAAGATAGGGGTAGAGGTAGTTGAGTCAGATTTAGGAGAGTGGATCCTGCAATTAGACGAAGATCCACCATCACATATAGTTACACCTGCATTGCATAAAAATAAAGAACAAATTCGCGAAACCTTTATAAAGAAACGTGGTTATGATAAATCAGATTCACCTGAAGAATTAGCAGCCTTCGCACGTGAACAGCTGCGAAGGGATTTTCTTTCCGCAGATGTAGGAATTACAGGCTGTAATTTTGCGATCGCAGAATCAGGTGCTATCACACTAGTAACTAATGAAGGTAATGCTCGAATGGTAACGGCCCTTCCCGATACACAAATTACGGTAATGGGAATGGAACGAATCGTCCCAACATGGGAAGATATGGAGGTACTAGTTAGTTTACTTACAAGGGCTGCTGTCGGTCAGAAGTTAACTAGTTATGTCACTTCATATACCGGCGCTAGGATTGAGGGTGAAATTGATGGACCAGATGACTATCATTTGGTTATTGTTGATAATGGACGATCGAAAATATTAGGAACCGAGTTTCAATCGGCGTTACACTGTATTCGTTGTGCTGCATGTATTAACGTTTGTCCGGTTTATCGTCATGTTGGTGGACACGCATACAATTCGATTTATCCTGGTCCAATTGGTGCTGTACTAACACCATTACTGGATGGTTATGAAAATCACAAGGAATTGCCATACGCGTCGTCGCTTTGCGCAGCTTGTACAGAGGCCTGTCCAGTCAAGATACCGCTTCATGAGCAGTTAATTCGTCATCGTCAAATTATAGTGGAAAAGGAAAAGAAATCCCCATTAGCGGAAAAAGTCATGATGAAGGGATTTGCCCAATGGGCATCTAATCCAGCGGCATATAAATTAAGTACGAAAATGGCTCGAACAGCATTGCGGCCTTGGACTAAAGATGAAAATATCGAAAATGGCCCTGGACCATTAAAAGGATGGACAAATGTTAGAGATTTTCCAGCGCCCCCCAAACAATCGTTTCGCGCTTGGTGGAGTAATCGTCAGAAAGAAGGTGAGGCATAATGGCAATCCATAATCGAGATAAGTTTTTAAATAATCTAGCTAATAACCTTGGACGTCCTCGCCGAACAGATGAAGTGATAAGACCAACCTATAGCGTTCAACCACAATATGAGGTGTTAAACGGATATTCGACGGAAGACCTTATTCTTGTTTTACAGGAACAATGTAACGTCATTCATACGGATTTTATTCAAACAGAGCGGAATAAATTAGCTAATGTGTTAAAGGAGACAATTAATCGTTATGAAGGGAAATCGATTATAGCTTCAAATGATAAGCGCAACAAAATTTACGGTTTGGACGAGATATATGAACAGTTTAATCAAGAACTAGATGTTCATATATGGGATCATACGATAGGTGAAGAAAATCAAAGAATTGCGGAGCGGGCGGATGTAGGTATCTCTTTTAGTGATATAACATTGGCAGAGTCTGCAACTATAACCTTATTAAATAATAAGAATAATGGGAGATCTATTAGTCTGCTGCCGAAAACATATATTGCTATAATACCGAAAAATACAATTGTGCCAAGGATGACTCAGGCTGCTAAACGGCTTCACGAAGCTACTATACAAGGAGAAGACGTGCCTTCTTGTGTAAGTTTTGTTTCTGGACCTAGTAATAGTGCTGATATTGAGATGAACTTAATTGTGGGTGTTCATGGTCCAATTAAGGCAACCTATATCGTTGTTGATTGATAGTATCCAAATAAACTTCTCTTTAGATGGTCAACTAGATGACTTGCTATTGGGAAGTTTTTTATTTTTAAATTATACACAGGCTAAATAAAGAAGAGCTAATTTATCCACATATAACTGTAGTAAGACCCAATTCCAGTAATAAATAAAAAGTGATATTTGGTAAATGAGGGATCGAATTCCAGTAAATGTCTAGTTTGTTCAAAGGCCTTTAAGTCAGAACCTTGTGTTACTAATAATCAGTGGGGGATAAACTAACCCCCCACACAATTTAAAGTGTCAATTTAGTTATACTGTGTTAAAAGCACTGGAATGATTCAATTCGGTCTAGATCAATACCAAAGTATACCCATCCAAACCCAGTCCATCGGAAGCCAGCTATAGAGTTTCTACCTACAAAAGTTGGATAAAACCAAAAGGAATCTCGTCTTAACCAGATATACGTGTACCGGTATAAGCAGAAGCGAATTCCGCCTGGATCAATTGCAAAGGTCTTTGCCTGTGTTTTTTGTGGCACAAATGATGGGGGCGGTGATGTTGGTGCTTGACCAGGCCCTCCAGGGAACCCGGGCGGTCCAGGAGGTCCTCCGCCAGGCCCCCCAGGGAATCCAGGCAGTCCAGGAGGTCCTCCGCCAGGCCCCCCAGGAAATCCGGGTGGTCCAGGAGGTCCGCCACCAGGAAAAACAGGACCGATTATTTCACTTATATTAGGTAGGTTAAATACTCTTTGGTCATCGTTATATGCGTGTTCATCGTTATAAGGATACATAAAAAATCTCCTCCTCTAAAAAATCTTTCCCTTCACTATATGGGGCAATCGTCTAATTTGCTATTCGTATTTCCCATAATGGGCGGATAGCGATGTAGGTTTATTACACAAATATAAATAAAAATTAATTATTGAATCCTTGCTTATGTCAAAGCTGCATGTTAGTATTATTTTACTTATAGTGAATGTTCTTTGAACACTCATCTAATGAACGGGGGTTTTACTGAAATGATGAATGATCAATTCCGAATTACTTGTTTAACTAAATAACATGCTATTTGTGTGGCATCTATCGGGATTGGTCTACCTGTTTCAATAAAACGATAAAGAAAATGGGGAGGGAATTCTTCTCTCTCTTTTTTGTTGGTAATTTTTGTAATTTTCAGGTTAGCCAAGCCTCTCCTGCTATAGTTGCTAGATAAAGTGCGAGATATTTATTAGAAAGGAGCTTCAAATTGAATAAAAATAACGGTACAAATTATGAATATTTAGCTGATGATCCTAATTTTAAGGTTATGCCGATCATGTTATCGTTAATTATTGGTGCTTTTTTTGCCATCCTAAACGAAACGTTATTAAATATCGCTTTAACCACATTAATGGGGGAATTTCATGTATCTTTACCAACCGTTCAGTGGATGGCTACAGGATTTATGCTTGTTATGGGAATCGTTATTCCTGCCTCAGCTATATTATTACAATGGTTTTCAACACGGCAATTATTTCTAGGAACAATGCTTGTGTTTACGTTGGGAACAACAATATGTGCATTAGCACCAACCTTTCCGATCTTATTAACGGGAAGGCTTATTCAAGCAGCTGGTACAGGTTTATTAATGCCAGTCATTTTCAACGTATTTTTACTTGTGTTTCCTCCACATAGACGTGGAAAGGTGATGGGGCTTGTCGGTCTGGTTATTATGTTTGCGCCAGCAATAGGGCCAACATTGTCAGGGATCATCGTAGAATATCTCGGATGGCGTTTCTTATTTATTTGTGTCATTCCATTTGCTTTATTTTCTGTTGCATTTGCTTATAGATATTTAGTAAATGTATCAGAAGTTACTAAACCAAAAGTTGACGTACGATCACTTGTGTATTCAACAATTGGTTTTGGTTCACTAGTTTATGGATTTAGCTCAGCAGGAAAAGGAGAGGCTGGCTTTTTAAGTCCTAATGTCTACACATTTATTATCCTTGGTGTAATAGGAATCACGTTCTTCTCATTAAGACAATTTAAATTAAAAGATCCAGTCATGGATTTACGTGTTTTTAAATATCCGATGTTTACACATGGAATATTGATGTTTCTAATCATTATGATGACTATGTTTTCGTCAGAAATCATATTACCTGTGTTCATGCAAGGCCCGTTAGCATTATCAGCGGCTACAGCTGGCTTATTACTTTTACCTGGAAGCATTCTGAATGGACTTATGTCACCTGTTATGGGGCATCTATTTGATAAATTCGGTCCAAGATTATTAATGATACCTGCTTCGATTGTATTAAGTGGAACAATGTTTATGATGAGTAGACTTCATGCTGATACAGAACCATGGATGATTATTATTGGGTATATTCTATTGATGCTTACGGTATCAGCTATTATGATGCCTGCTGAAACAAACGGTTTAAATCAACTTCCAAAACGATTATATCCGCATGGTACCTCAGTAATGACGACCTTACAGCCAGTAGCAGGTGCCATCGGTGTTTCTGTCTTCATTAGCATTTTAAATGCAAGACAAAATCATTTTTTAGGTCAATCTAAAAACCCAGATGACCCAGGTACAATTAGTGATGCAATGGTAGCTGGAGTAGAGCTAGTCTATTTCATTGCTTTTGCTATTTCAATTATTGCCGTTATCTTGGCTTTTCTAGTATACCGTGCCGTTCCAAGAGATCAGGATAAACAAGAATTAGAACAGCCTGAAGAGAATTAAATCATTAGCGAGGCTGGGACAAAACACAACTTCTTTACTCAAAATACGAATAATCTGGTTATCAATAGGAGTATCATCGCCGCACCGTGAAAACATACGCGCTTTCCGCAGGCATGGCCTCAGCTAACTTGGTAAAGAAAAACACATTACCACGTGGATCTTCAGACTCGTGCTGTTCCCGCCGGACTCTCGCTTATTTTAGGTACTAAATGAATGATCCTAATCAAAAAAACGAACAATAATTAATTTCAACTAATTATTGTTCGTTTTTTATTGTTTCTTTATTTTTTTATCAGTCTTTTTTTAATGTAGGAGGTTGAAAAATTACTTTGACAGATAGAGTAATTTATCGTATGATTACTCTATCAGATAGAATAGTTGTAAAATAAGGAAGTGTGATAATGATAAGAAGTGATATTATTCGTGGTCACTTGGAATCGATAATTTTACGTTTAGTCTGTGAAGAGGATCGCTATGGCTATGAAATATCGAAAGAGATCAGTTCCAGAACAGATAACAGATTTCAAATAAAGGAAGCTACTTTATATGCAGTTTTTCAGCGACTGGAAAAAAAGGATCTAATTGAGTCCTATTTTGGGAGTGTTTCCCGAGGTGGAAAACGAAAGTATTACCGCATAACGACTCTTGGAAAAGCTTATTTAAAAGAAACTGTTCAAGAATGGAAGGAAACAAAGGAAATTATTGATTTATTTATGGAGGGATTAAATTGAAAGAAATTATTGGATATGTTGAGGAATTATTTAAAAACATTCCTGAAAGTGAACAAAAAAACGCAGTTATGCAAGAAGTAACCCAAAACCTTGAAGAAAAGGTCTGGGATTTGATGGAACAAGGAAAGGCAGAGGAGGATGCGATAAATAAAGCTATTGTTGATTTTGGGGATATTGAAGATTTAAAGCAAGAATTAGGCGCAAAACAACCTGTGAAGAGGAATTTGCCTAAGCTTAATTTATGGTATTCCATATGGAGTAGTCTTCTGATTATTTCCTTGTTCGTATTTATTAACTTTTACTACACACCAGATATCATTTGGTTTGTATATCCAACATTTGTAGTACTTTGGTGGCCGCTAACAATGTACTTTTCTTGGAAGCGTAAAAAGTGAGGAGGAACACAATGTGAAAAAAATTGATTTGGCTTTTTTAGTTACAGGCTCAGTAATGACAATTATTTTTCTATTTATTGTAAATATGTTAACAAGTGTAGAACATATTTGGTTTATGTACCCAGCCGTTGTAATGTTAGTTTTCCCGTTAGGGTTGTATTGCTATAAGCAGAAGAAACAGACGTTATTTGCTATTATTACTAGTACATTACTATTAATTCTTCTCATCATTGAGAACAGAAGCACTCCTACGTATCCATGGGTTTCGTATACAGTTATTCCGTTGGTTTACTGGCCGATTCTTGTGTTCTTAGGGGCTAAAGCCAAGACATTACGAGTTGCAGTTGTTGGTAGTGGCGTTGCTATTCTTTATTATTTTTTACTAAACGTAATAGTCTCTCCGCATACTCCTTGGGTTATATTTCCCGCCTTTGCTGTATTATGGTGGCCGCTATCTGTGTATCATGTGAGAAGAAGTACGTATTTTACTTTTTCACTCCATGCGTCATTACTTCTTTGTTTATTTTTTATAATGGTAAATATTATTTACTCACCAGGTACCATTTGGGCCATTTATCCGATTTTCGCCATTCTTTGGTGGCCATTAAGCCTGTATTTTTTTGTATATAAACGGAATACGGAATCATGAATCAAGCGTGTAAACAGCCGCTGAATGGTGCTTCAATACAGCAACAAATAGTTTAGAACTAGAAAAGAGGATGGATTTCGAATCGAATGATAGTTCTGCTTTTTTTATAAGTTAAGAAAGTATAAAATCAGTGCAATGACTGCGTTAAGCCAAGTAGTTATTTTGAAATGTTTGATGTATATTGGCAATGCTCCGACGAATTACTTCGCTTTCGGCGGGCACGGCCTCAACTAACTTTGCAAAGAAGAACACGTTGCAAAGTGGATTTTCGGCTCGCGCTAATCCCGCAGGAGTCTACGTAATTCGTCTCCGCTATGAGAAGGTGCAACAATTCTTGTCATAAGTAATAGGTTGACTTTTTTACAATGGGTAAAGTGAAAATCGCTATCCGTGAGTATAAAAGCAGCTGTGTTACTTCATGCTAGCGTTGTAGAGCCTGATAATAGCGAAGGGCGGCCACTTCAACTCCTGTGGGAAATGTTTGACCTGAAGATCCACTTTTTTGAGCGGGTTTTGCTAAAAAAGTTAGCTGAAGGACAAACCCCACGGAAAGGGAAGTGGGCAGCCGGAGTGGCGGTCAAGCAGTAGCTATTATTCCATAATAGCTACTAGAGAAAGCGTAAATCTGAGCATTTAGTGATAAGGACTGAGCGAATTTTGCTCCGTTTTTTTAAACTGAAATACTTTGTTTCCGGTTCTTTTTGTTTGGATATAGCGATTGGTAACCTGTATTTAGAATTTAAATATGCTGTTAATTATTTTTTCTATTGACTCTAACGTTACGTTATACTTTATAGTAAGTTTACAGGGAGGTTAACAGCTATGAAAGTAAAGGAAGTAGCTGATTTGGTTGGGATTAGTGTGCGCACACTACATCATTATGATGAAATTGGGCTATTGACTCCCGAACAAACAACCGAATCAGGATATCGCATTTATTCAGAGAATGATCTAGAACGTTTGCAGCAGATTTTATTTTTTAAGGAACTTGATTTTTCTTTGAAGAAAATTAAAGAAATTATTGACAGCCCTTCTTTTAATCAAGCTGAGGCCTTAGAGATGCATCGCAAAATGCTGCTTGATAAAAGGAGGCGAATCAATACAATGATTGGAACGATTGATAAAACATTAAAGTATAAAAAAGGAGAGATTGTAATGAGTAATCAAGAAAAATTTGCCGGATTTGACTTTAGTCATAATCCTTATGAACAGGAAGCGCGAGAGCGTTGGGGGGATAAAGCAGTTAATAAATCGAATGCAAAACTTAATAGCTTCACAAAAGCTGAAAAAAAAGAGTTTGAGGAAACGTTCCATGCGATTTATCGTAAATTAGCCGAAGTTCGTCATGAAGATCCTGCCTCTGAAATTGCTCAAGAACGAATTGCTGAATGGTATCAATTCTTAAATCGTATAGGAACGTATTCACTAGAAGCTTTTAAAGGACTAGGCCAACTATATGTAGATGATGAACGTTTCACAAAAAATATCGATCAATATGGTAATGGTTTAGCTGTATTCATGCGAGATGCGATGACTGCCTATGCTGATAATCTTCAATAAATAGAAGGAGGCAGGAATGCTTCAGTCTCTTTTCGGTTAATCATGCTGAAGTTTTTACGAACAGTTTATTATCTATAGAGCTATGTGCTTATTCCCTTCAGTCGTTATGGTAGTTCTAAAGGCTACTTTATGTAATAGGATTGCTACTATATTACCAAAATTCTGATTTTTATATACAATTAGAGAGTGACAGTGTATAGTAAAATGTAGATAGATTATTATAAAAGGAGTAGTGATAAAACAATGAAAAAGTTATTGCTGGGTAGTTCCATTCTTACCATGCTTCTTTTCTCGTCTATTTCAGCATCGGCAGCAGTGTCACCAGATTCCGGTGTGAATGGGTGTAAAGCGGGGAGTAAACACCATTGTAAGCGATATGAACTATAGATTTATGTTGATGAGCCTGTAGCTTGGAGCTACGGGTTCTTTTTATTCAAGTGGATAAATATGGGCGTGTTGAGCCGCGGCCAGCTTCAGCGACCAGAAACGATGCGACTTCACGAATCGCTCTAATCTAATTCATTATTGGCTCGGAAGCTCACCATGATTCTTTCTCTCGCTCCAGTCGCTACGTTTCTAATTGGGCGCTTTGCTTTTATTCGTATAAAGAGTCGCAGGATTGACGAAAAAGCAAGCGTAAAAAAAGCTGTGCCGATTGTTTTTTATTGGGCACAGCTTTAATTGTTTTGTGTGCTATTTCTGCACTCTTTGAATATAGATTGTTACTACTATAATTGTAGAACAGCTTTATTAATATCTTCTGCAAGGGTTATAGCGGATATGATCGCAACCCCATCCGCTCCCGCTTGGATAACAGAAGCTGCATTGTCTGTAGTGATACCACCTATACCCACAATTGGCAGGGAGGGATAAGCTTGTTTGATATCTTTTATCCAATTCGGTCCAATCGCTGATTTAGCATCCTCTTTTGTTGTAGTAGAAAATATTGGCCCCACTCCTAAATAGTCAACAGAGGAAATGGGACTATTTACTAATTCTGTTTTATTTGATACAGAAAGGCCGACCCATTTATTTGGAAAACGCCTACGTAATTCCAGAGCAGATACATCATCCTGACCAACATGGATACCATCTGCATCTAATATTTCAGCAAGTTCTATGTCATCGTTAACGAAGAAAGGTATACGATAGTTTTGACAGATATTCCGAAGTTGTTTTCCTAAAATAAATTTTTTATAACCAGTTAATGACCCGTTTCCTTTTTCTCTAAATTGAAATGCTGTTATACCAGCTTTTACTGCTTGTTCCAAAATATGCTTTGGATCGTTATGGCAGTTCTGACTACCCATAATAAAGTATTTTCTTAGAGCATCCTTTAGCTGCAAAGATTAATTAACTCCTTTCAATTGATCTAAGTCTTTGGAAAGGGCGTCTATAAATGCTGGTAAGAAGCTTCCAGGACCAAGCACATATTCTTGAGAAGCCGCGTGTTCAGCAGCAAGTCCATAAAACTGTACTGCTGCCAATGCCTTAGCTTCTAGAGCATGATTAGTTGTTAAGCATGCAGTTAGAATAGCTCCTAATAAGCAGCCTGCACCAGTAATTTTTTCTAGCCATACATGACCAGTCGTGTTGTGAATTATTTTCCCTTCACTGTAAATTACATCCGTCTCACCAGTAACTACAGCAGTTGTATGATAGGCTTTGGCAACTTTAACGGCAATTTCTTCTAGATTACCGTCCCCAATTGACTCAACACCTTTTGTTTTCCAAGGGATCTCCACAAGCTGTGCCATTTCACCAGCATTACCTTTGATTGCGGTAAACTGTACTTCGTGTAGCAAATGCTTTACAGCTTCTTGGCGAAAGGTTGTAGCCGCTACGCCAACTGGGTCAAGTACGACAGGGATACCTTTTTTATTTGCGGCTATTCCTGCTAGTTTCATAGCTGATAGCTCGTTTAAAGTTGTTGTACCAATATTAATAAGTACACCATTCGCAGCGGTAGCCATTTCTTTAGCCTCTTGTTCTGCTTTTGCCATTATCGGTGCTCCACCAAAGGCTAAAAGACCATTAGCTGTAAAATTCATGACTACTTCATTGGTTAAGTTATGGATCAATGGTTTTTGTTCTCTAACTGCTTGAATAATGGATTGTGTCATTGTTCCACCCTTTCTTTGCGTACCGCCCAATGATTTGTAGGTCCGTTACCGGCACCAAGTGAAAAGGAGTATTGAATAGCAGCTGTTACATACTGTTTCGCCTGCTTTACAGCTTCGTAAAGTGGTAGACCTTTACTTAGATGAGCAGTAATTGCCGCTGAATACGTACAACCTGTACCATGTGTATTCTTTGTTTGAAACCGCTCTGCTTCGAACGTGTAAAGCTTATTCCCATCATATAAATAGTCGACGGCTTTACCTTGCAGGTGGCCACCTTTAACAAGTGCTGCGCGTGCTCCAAAGCTTTTGACGATCTCGAAAGCCGCTTCTTGCAAATCACTTGTATTATCAATAGATTGTCCTGTAATATACTGTGCTTCAGGAATATTAGGAGTAACTACAGTCGCTAATGGTAATAGCTGCTGTTTGAGAAACGATCGAGCATCTTCCGATATTAATGGATCGCCACTAGTTGCAACCATGACAGGGTCCATGACATAGTTCACAACTGATTTGGACAAGTGCTCTGCAATAACCTGCATCATATCTTTGTTCGCAATCATACCTGTTTTTATGCTATGCACAGGCATATCTGATATAACTGAGTTTAGTTGCTCATTTATCATCGTAACAGGTAGATGGTGTACGTTTTGCACACCGGTTGTATTTTGTGCCACAACAGAGGTGATTACAGACATTCCATATACGGTTAGTTCTTGAAATGTTTTTAGGTCTGCCTGTATGCCAGCACCGCCACTCGGATCTGTTCCAGCAATAGTCAGCGCGCAAGGTATGCTATCCATTAGCTGTTCACCTTTTCTGCGTTTGGCCATGATTCACATGTGTAGGCCATTTCCCAGAATTTAAGCTCCAGCTGGCAGCTTTTTCGAAAAGCTTCTCTAATGAGATCTTTTTCATCCTTGGCAGCATTTTCTGCAAGTATATCCAACCGTTTTCTCAATTCAAAGGTGGTATTATCTACATCACCACTTGCATAGAAACTAATCCAATCGTAAAAAGGGTGATCTTTATTAGGATTATACTGCTCCATTAATTCCCTACCAATTTCTAAGTATGTCCAAGGGCATGGAAGTAGAGCTCCTAGTATCTCACTAGACGTTCCCATTTGTGCATGATACATCATATGTTTAATGTAATGATCTGCAGTAGGTGGCAAAGGGTGTCCTTGTAAGGACGCATAGTCCACACCGATATGATTGCAGAAGTTATGATGTGGGTGGATTTCATCGTTTAATATAAAATTTATTTGATCAAAGAAATAAGCAATATCATCACGTTTCTTTGATTTGGATAGCGCTATTCCATAAATTTGCATAAAGGCATTTAAGTATTCAAAGTCCGCTTTAATATAATGTGCGAGCGCATCTTTAGAAATCTCGCCAGTCCCTATCCCCTGAACAAAGGGATGATTAAAAATAAGCTGGAAAATATCATTGTTTTCTTCTCTTAATTGATCAGTGAAATTCATATTTAGCCTCCTTCTATTATGGGAAGCCACTAGAGGTGTAAAAGTAGATAAATAGAGGATAATAATATGTTCCCCACTACTTTCCTGCGCTGGTATTATCCAGATCAGGTTCAAAGGGACAAAGGAAAAGTCCTTATCTCAGCAACAAAGCGCCCCTAGTAGTTTCCTTGTACGCGTATCGTATCTTCTTGCTTTACTCGTAATAAAATGAACCAGCCAATAAATGCGCCAGTTATGCTACTTACCAAAAACGATGGCATGAAAATGAAAGCGCCAGCAGCACTGTCCATAAACAATTTAGCAAATGGAACCGCTATGAATGATCCGATAATACCAGTACCAATGCTTTCTCCGATCACAGCCCACAGCTTTCTACCAAACCACTGATAAAAAAGCCCAGCAAGGAAAGCACCAACCATTGCTCCCGGAAAAGCAAGTAATGTACCAATCCCCAGCATATTTCGTAAAATTCCAATCATAAAAGCTATGACTACGGCTGGACCAGGTCCCAGTATTACTGCCGCCATTACATTTACTGCGTGCTGCACTGGATACGCTTTAGCAATTCCAGCAGGAAACCATAAGAATTGTGCTCCTAATGTTCCAATTGCTACGAAAATTGCCATCAATGTTAATACGTGCGTTCTTCTCACTTATTCCCTCCTTTCTATAAAAAGTGAGCATAGGACAACAATAGGAATTACCGACAATATGCGGTATAGCTTACGTCCTACACGCCTCTCCCCAGTAGCTATGGATGCTAAAGGTAGACAGCAAAGCATAATATACATCCACTCTGTTCTTATGAAAAAAACCAGATCCTCCATGGACCTGGCTTTGTGTAAGAAAATAGAAAGACGTTGCGTCTACTACTTCCCTCCGCTGGTATTAACCAGATCAGGTCCATAAGAGTTAGAAACGTCACGTGTTTCCTCTCAGCCCACATATTGGGCACCCCTAGTAGTTAAGTAACTTGTGAATTTAATTATGCTTTCAGCAACTAACTGAATCAAGCATAACAAATATATTGTTATTTGTCATGGGAAAAAGAATATAGCGTATTAACCTACAGAGTTATTTTTATAAACGCGTAATTTTAATATCACTTAAAGATAGCAGTCTATTAAGTTTTATTTATAGTTATATGATATTTGTTGAATTTATGTTATTTGGAAATAAATGCCCTTACGACAAGATGAATTTAGCATAGGGTAAATAGAGATATATTAAAGAAAGGGTGAAGATAAAATGGTAAGCACTCCCTCTACGATTAGAGAATTACTTCAGAGTTTGGTGAACGAACAGATAGAGATCACTACTCCTTTTGGAACAGTAACAGGGACTCTTTTGAAGGTTAGATCTGACTATGTTGTCTTAATTGAAAATACAGGAGAACAAACATTGATTCGAATAAATAAAATTGAGTTGATTACTGAATTATAAAGGAGGAATAACGATGTTTTTATATACTTTTTCTGCTGAATTGAATACACGTGTAGGTTCTAATGTTGAAGTAGCTACAGATAGTAATTTAATAGAAGGTATTCTTTCGAACGTGACATCACAATTAGTACTTGTTATTGATGTTAGTAATGGTTATGGAACTGAAAAAATTTATATATCTTTGAATGCTATTAATTTCGTGCGATTTACGTAGCATAATCTAACATTTAGTTTTGTTCAATCTTCAAATGCGAAAACAGGTATGATTCTTCTTCTTTTTGAAGGATTATACCTGTTATTATAGTTTAACGGTATGGAATGTAGAGAGAGAATAAAAGGTCCCATTAAAAAACAATTATAGAAACGTCCAATATATGTATTCCTCTTAAAATACGCACTTGCTGGACAAACCTTGAATTAGTTCTTCAATTTGTAAAAATGACAGATTAATTGAATAGTGTGAAGGAACCTCGCATATATAATTTACTGAATCAATTTCATAATTGCTGTTTTTAAAAATGCATAGAGTTGTTCCTTGATGATTTTCAAGTTTTTTTAATAAA
>NZ_CANMAB010000046.1:0-29959 GCF_947495635.1 uncultured Virgibacillus sp.
AATATACATCTAACATTTCAAAATAACTACTTGGCTTAACGCAGTCATTGCACTGATTTTATACTTTCTTAACTTATTAAAATAACCATGAGTTAGAATCTCATGGCTTAACATGTACTTATCTGCGATTTTTAAAACCACAAGTGAATGCCGTTTGTAGTCGCATATATTTGTATAACGTGCGAGCATGTCTCCCTTTCTCTGTCGTTGGGTCTATTTTAGATTGGAGACGCTTCATAAATTCTCGATCACATCTGCATGGATCTCCGTATTTTTGATAGCATTCATCATGGGCTTTGCAGGCTGCATCAACGTCATTTATCGGCTCTCCAGGACCGCTACAGCCAGGACCACACCACCTATACCCTCGCGGAAAACAAAATCTTGGGTGGTGCTTCATTGGTCTAGGTTGCCTCAATGCTTACACCTCCCTCTCAATATCGCTACAATACTATATTCCAATGTTTATAAATTTGTCTATGCATTTCTCCTCTTGTTTTATATCTACTTGGATTTACACTTCCAAAAAATTAACTTCGTGTTCGATTCTGCTTGTCATCGTTGTCATGATTACAATGGACACTTACGTAGACGTTAACGATCCGTATATTGTTCAAAAGTCCACTATATAAAGTAAAACTTCAAGCAGTGGAAATAAGGGCATGACCTAAAAGATCTTTGAACCAATCGGACATTTACCGGCAGTCAGTGCCAGCTACTTACCAATTGGTTTCACTTTATTGTTTGAAGTGGGGAGCTTACTGCCAGTTATGTACGGGATAAAACTACTACAATATCTAAAATTGCTCCCTAATCAACTCCAAAAATGCTTGTAGATTAGGCGATAGCCATTTATTCTTATGGATAGCTGTATATATCCCAATTGTATTCGATGGGCTACGGGATGGCATTTCTACGAGTTTACCTTCCTGTAGTTTTTCTTTTATAGTGAAATAAGGGAGCATTGTATTACCAAGGCCGCATAGTACACATTGTTTAATTGCTTCAATACTTGGTAGCTCCACTTTGGTAACCGAGCTGTTGCCGATCGCTTTTATATGCTGATCAATTATTGGCCGCCAACTACAAGCATATTCCGTTACGAGCATTGTTTCAGCAGTTGATGAAGAGCAATGATCTGTGGGCTGTACTAAAGATAGCTTATCCTCCGCTATTTTATGAATAATTAATTCATCATGAGACCAATTATTCTCCTCCACTAAAACAGCGACATCTATATCTCCTCGTTTCAGCTGTCCTTCCAAGTTGTCATATTGAAGTGATTTTAGCGTTAATTCAACTTTAGGAAATTTTTTTCGAAATGTCATAATCAACGTTGGAAGCCAATAAATCATGAGAGACTCACTTGCACCAATTGTTAATGGACCAGCTGGCTCACTACTAGAATGAATCGCAGCCTTGGATTTGGAGTAAAGTTGAATAATCTCTGTTGCGTAAGGTAGAAAGTTTTTTCCAGCCTGTGTGAGAACGACCTTTTTTCCCATACGATCAAATAGTGGATGTCCCAATTCCTTTTCCAAATCCTTTATATGTGCTGTAATCGATGATTGCGCATATCCTAATGTCTCTGCAGCTTTCTTAAATCCACCAACATCGACAATCGTTTTAAACGTAATAAGCTGACGTAGTTCCATACTTCTCTTCCTTTATATCAATTTTATTGAACTAAATGTTCAAATATATCTATTTTACTGAATTATGTAATTAGTATATGCTATTTATAGCATCATTACAAAGGAGAGGAAAAATGATGAAAATCATGACACTTTTAGGTAGTTCAAGGAAAGACGGCAATACAGCTTACCTTACAGATAAAGCTTTAGACGGCATCGAACATAAGCGTGTGTTCTTACTAGATAAACAGCTAAATCCGATCATCGACCAACGACATGATAAAGATGGATTTGAAACAGTAGATGATGATTATGAAGCGCTCTTTTTTGAATTCTTGAAGTATGATACGTACTTCTTTGTTACGCCAGTATATTGGTTTGGAATGTCTGGTCAAATGAAAATATTCTTCGATCGCTGGAGTCAATACATGAAGGATAAGCGAATTGATTTTTGGGAAGCATTCCGTGGAAAAAAAGCCTATGTTATTGTCACAGGTGAAAAACCAGACCCCAAAACGGCGGCATTACCTCTTATTCAGCAATTCAATTATATTTTTCAATATATGGATATGGAATTTGTCGACTATGTCATTGGTAAAGGAAATAAGCCAAATGATATTCTATCAGATGGTTACGCTCTTGAAAAAATGAAGCTGTGGAACAGTGAAATTAAAACACAATTGAAACCCACTACTGTTATCAATTGATTCCACAAACAGCAGGTTCTCTGCTTGGCCACCTCTATTGCTAAAGAACAAATATGACAAACATCCATTTGTAAACAATTGCACATTTTTCGTCACAGATGAATAACATATGGGTGAACATAAGGAGGTCGATGGGATGAACCATTCGCATTATCATATGGAAAGTAGCCACGCTGACTATCAGCCAATGCATGAGAACAACTGGAACGTAAAACAACAGGTAGATATGAAGGATTTTTGTAAACAACAGTTATATCAATATATTCAGATTGAAGTAAATGACGGAAGTACCTATATAGGTATTTTACACAGTTTCGATGACAATCAATTATATTTATTAATTCCTACTCCTGATCAAGATACAAATCGAAATGACGCTAATGACCAGCGATTGTTTCCCTTCTTCGGGCCATTCGGTCTATTTGGTTTTCCATTCTATGGAATAAGGAGGTTTGGTCCATACCGCCCATATTGGTGGTGGTAGAGATGCTACGACAAACGTATTTTAGGTAAAGCACAAGCCGAACTATTATTATTTGAATCATTCGGCTTGTGCTTTACCAGTCTCATGTTAGTAGAGGAACAACACGTAGACTCCTAGGTGAAAAAGCCTTGGTAAGATATCACGTTGTTATACTGCTAATCAGTTGTCGCCAAAAGGAAGTATTTACCGGAACACTAATGATTCCCCACCATCATTTCCCATAGACTAACTTACTTTCTTGTTATTTTTTGTCTGTACAGGCGTGCGTCTCCGTTAAGCATGAACTTTTTTTAAATAGAACAAACAGTAAATGAAAATTCAATCCGTGGGTGGTTTATCCCCACGGATTGGTAGGTGAACCAATCGGACATTTACTGGCAGTTTAAACCATACTTATCCTTATGATTTCACTTTATTTCTGAAAGTGCGTTCTTACTGCCAGTTATATGCGGGATAAAGTAAAACTTCAATCCGTGGGTGGGTTATCCCCACGGATTGGTAGGTGAACCAATCGGACATTTACTGGCAGTTTAAACCATACTTATCCTTATGGTTTCACTTTATTTCTGAAAGTGCGTTCTTACTGCCAGTTATATGCGGGATAAATTTGTTATTATGCTATTATTCAACCGTGTATAAACATATAATAAGGTAATTAACTATCTGGGAGGTATGTCCATGTCTGATATAGCCAAAACACCTAAACCACCATATTACGCAGCTATTTTCACATCAAAACGTACGGAGAATGATAACGGTTATAATAAAATGGCTGAAAAAATGGTAGAATTAGCCGCTAAGCAAGAAGGTTTTCTAGGGGTTGAGAGCGTTCGCGAGAAAGGACTTGGTATTACGATATCCTATTGGAATTCGCTAGAGGCAATTCATCATTGGAAGCAACATGCTGTTCACCAAGCTGCTCAAAGGAAAGGCAGGGATGAATGGTATCGTACATATGCTGTACGCATCTGCAAAGTAGAAAGCGAAAGCGTTTTTGACATGTAAGGTCTCGAGTTTTATAAGTGGCTGGGTCAAAACACAACTTCATTACTCAAAATACGAATAATCATGTTATCGATAGGAGTATCATCGCCGCACCATGAAAATATACTCGCTTTCCGCGGGCACGGCCTGAGCTAACTTGGTAAAGAAAAACACGTTACCAAGTTAGCTCAGGCCGTGCTGTTCCCGTTAGATAAGGAAGGCTTCGGCAGCAATACATCGCACGCAGAAAAAGCGTTCTTCTTTTTCAAGGAGTCTCGCATATTTCAGGTGCTATATTAATTATTTTAATAAAAAAACGAACTATAATTAATTTCATATTTTAAAGTCTTATATTCGGTATCATCTTTCCCTATTATTTCTGTTGATATATTGTAGCTTAGCTGATTCCCAATATCATCAAACACCCCTTATTTAAAGTAATTTCTTAGTTACTAGCCTAAACTTCATATCAATGCCTCCGTACTTTGCCACCATTGATTCTAAACTGTTCGTAAAAAAATAGATGTAGAGAATATGTTTAGAAACATACCTTATGTTTAGTTTATAGAAATAATTAATTATCTATCTTGATATTTCACTTTTTGGAGATGTTGCAAATGATTAGGATATTGTATGTTGATTATGATGAAATTTTTTAGTAACGGTCTAAGACTAATTATAGAAAAAGAAGCGGATATGAAATTATTGGGAACAACGCTTAATAAGAATCAACTATTTAAAACAGCAAAAGAACGAAAACCAGATGTTATTATATTCAATACTAAAGTGAAGAATATCAATGTTATCCAAACAACGATTGCTTTAAAACGTATAGTTAATCATATTAAGATTATCTATATGATGCAAGATTGTCATCAAGACTTAGTACTTAGAGGACTAGAAGAAGGGGTCAATGGTTTTATACTAAACAATATTAATAGTAGAAATTTTATTAATAGTATACGAAATGTCTACCATAGTCATTATATTTTATCCGGGGAGATACCTAAGCTCATCCTGAATCATATTCAAATAATTCAATTACAAGATAAACAGAGAATGAAATTTAGGTTACTGCAGCGAGGAATAGTTGTTACGTTACGTGAGCTAGATATTCTCTATCTTTTATACAAAGAGTATAACAATAAAGAAATTGCCATTACGCTACATTTAAGTGAAAAGACTATAAGGGATTATGTAAGTCATGCATATAAAAAAATTGGGATCAACAAACGAAATAAAGTCATTAAATTTTCAAAAAATGTCATGAATAAGAGTTATTGATTGTAATATATTGCTCTCTACAATGACAAGCGTTTCTATATCGTAGATGTAACTATATTCAAATTTTTGAAACAATGTTCAATATTATCAATTTAACAATTGACGGTATAATAAATGAAATCTACCACCATAATCATTGATTACAAATTATGTATTCATTGATTTTTAGAGGATGAAAAACATGAACCCGTTAACCAATAGAAAGATTTTTCTAATCATTAGTCTATTACTCCTAACGCTAAACAGTATTCGAATTATCTGGATTACTTATCATAAAACACCAGACCATCCACATGCCAAGGATGGGGTAATAGATTTTCAAAATTGGAAGTTTACGAATTATCATTTGATTACCCTTGATGGAGAATGGGAATTTTATCCAAATCAATTTCTAACCCCTAGCTCTTTTGACAAACGTGCTAAAGCGGTTAACCATTTTATTACTGTTCCTGAAAAGTCGCAAAATAGTGTAGACAAGCGATCCCCATATGGTTACGGCACATATCGTCTACAGGTTTTACTCCCTAAAAGTAAAGAAAAACTCTATGGTGTGCAAATACAACGAATTGCATCAGCTTTCGACATTTACATCAGTGGTAAACTCATTGGAGGCTCGGGGAAGCCAGCAAAATATCCAAACCAATACAAACCTGAATCACTCCCCTTTTCCACTTTCTTTCAAACAGAAGCAAATACTATGGAAATTATCATACATGTAGCAAACTATGACTATCATTCTGGTGGAATCATAAAACCTATCAAATTTGGAACGGCACAAGCGATTAATCATGAAACGAATTCCTTAAAAAACCTGGAAGTTATGACCTTCATTATTTTACTTTTACACTGTGTATATGCATTTATTCTTTATATAATTGGAAATAGAAAAACAGAGTTAGTTTATTTTTCTCTAGTTCTTATTTCTTCCATGTTTGCAACCTTATTAGATGATAGTAAGCTATTACTTCATTGGTTGCCAATAAATTATGAATGGTCGATAAAGCTTAATTATATACCTTATATTTATATAAATCTTTTTGCTCTTCTATTTATTAAGCAAGTACTTTTCAACTCAAAACAAGTACTACTCTCACGTTGGATTTTAATATTATTCTGTGTTTTGTCAATTGTGCTTTTAGTATCCCCTTTTCCATATACTTTTTATATTGGACGAATCACATTAAAACTAAGCTATATTCCTTATATATATACAATCGTTTTAATTTGGAAGTCGATACGTAACGGGAAAAGAGATGCCATCTACTTATTATTATCAGTAATAAGTATGGTTAATAGTACGGTGTGGGGAGCAATAAAGGGAAAATGGCTGGAGTTAACCTATTATCCGTTTGATATCATCATTGCAGTGATTTTATTTGCTTGTTATCTATTTCGACTCCATTTGCATATTGCGAAGCAAAATGAACGTCAAGCCATAGAATTAAAAAGGGTGGATAAGATAAAAGATGAGTTTTTAGCAAATGCAGCTCATGAATTACGGAATCCACTTCATGGTATCATCAACATCGCGGAAACGATACTAACTTCAGGCTCTTTTTCCATAAAAGACAAGGAACACTTACAACTATTAGTTATGATAGGTCGTCGCATGTCCTACACATTGAATGACATCCTTGATATAACACGTTTGAAGGAACCAAACGTACAATTACAAAAACAGCGCGTTCATGTACAAACTATTACAAATGGTGTGGTAGATATGCTCCAATTTATGACCCAACGGAAACCAATAACTTTTAAGGTTGTTATACCAGAATCGTTCCCTTACGTATTTGCTGATGAAAATCGTTTGATCCAAATATTATTTAATCTGCTTCACAATGCGGTTAAATATTCAGATGAAGGGACAATTACCGTCACTGCGAGTAGAAAGAATCACATGGCAATTATTCATATAACAGATACAGGACGGGGAATGGATAATCGTACGTTACAAAAAATCTTTCTACCGTATGAACAGGAAAACACAGATACGAATTCAGGTATTGGAGGAATTGGACTTGGGTTAAGCATATGCAAACAGCTAATTGAG
The DNA here is from genome assembly GCF_947495635.1 of uncultured Virgibacillus sp. Classification (NCBI taxonomy): domain Bacteria; kingdom Bacillati; phylum Bacillota; class Bacilli; order Caryophanales; family Bacillaceae; genus Virgibacillus; species uncultured Virgibacillus sp. The sequence continues at coordinate 7,147 of NZ_CANMAB010000046.1, forward strand.
CTACACGGCGGATCAATCCATGTCGAGTCTACGCCTGGTAAAGGTTCTATATTTTCTTTCACATTACCAATAGCTAAAAATACTGATCATAAAAAAGGAGAATCAGAAGTTGCTACAACCATTCATTCCCCTTCAGATACGTTAAAACCATTGGGAGACTTAAAGTCAGAAACACCTGAATTCTCTCCCTTAGAGGAGGAAGGGGATAATAAACAAAGAATTATTCTCGTCGATGACGACCCGATTAATTTACAAATCTTAACGAAAATGCTTAGTTCAGAGTTTTATATTTCGACAGCAAATTCTGGAAAGGAGGCATTAACGTTGCTTCACCAACGGGAGTGGGATTTAATCATTTCCGATGTTATGATGCCAAATATGTCTGGATACGAATTGACCAGACATATCCGTAAACAATATTCTATTTCAGAATTACCCATTCTACTACTTACTGCACGTAACGAATCAGAAGATATACACACTGCCTTTCTTTCAGGTGCAAACGATTATGTAATAAAGCCGGCAGAATCCTTAGAGCTAAAGTCACGTGTTCGAGCTTTAACGAACCTAAGAACATCTATTAAAAAACATCTTCAGATAGAAGCTGCATGGTTACAAGCGCAAATACAGCCGCACTTCTTATTTAATACGTTAAATACGATTGCATCATTAAGTGAAATTGATACGAAAAGAATGATCCACCTGCTTAATGAATTCGGAAATTACTTACAAAGAAGCTTTGATGGAAAAAACACAGAGACAACTATTCCGTTAGCAGATGAGCTTGATTTGATTCGCTCCTATTTATATATAGAGAAGGAACGATTTGGCGACAGAATAAATGTAGATTGGGATCTTGAGGAGAACAATAGCCTGATGATACCACCAATGGCTATTCAAACACTCGTTGAGAATGCGATCCATCATGGCATACTAAAACGGACTCAGGGTGGTAATGTTCGCATACAACTTATAAATCATGATGCTTTTTTTAAAGTAACTATTGCAGATGATGGTATAGGTATGGAAAAATGGAAGGCTGACAAGATTCTTAATAACCACCTTAGCACTAGTGGGGTTGGATTAGCTAATACGAATCATCGATTAATCAAAGCGTATGGACAAGGATTAGACATTACAAGCATTCCAGATAAAGGAACCACCGTAAGCTTCTGCGTACCGAAAACTCAGCCGTAAATGAGATTTGTCTCCTATTAGTCAATTGGATCGATAATCAGACCATTTCGATCACTTTATTAATTTGTAGAATACGACTGTATAATGGTTTTAGGTTATCTTGTATATATGAGAAAAACCTGATGTAATTTGGATCAATCACATCAGGTTTTTTGCGCCGTATTCGTTACACTATATCACCCTATCATTCGATTTTTTTCTTCTCAACTAGAAGAGAACGCCAATGCCTGTAAAGAAGAGATTAAAACAAATATTTTTTATCATTCTGAAGGATTAATAAAGCTCATTTAATCCTTATATAACTATATACAACATTGTTCTGAACAGAAGTTTAAATACCTCGCAACCATTTTGTCAGTAATCCGTCTATCAGTAGCGATAATTAATCCTTTAAGCAATAGCATACAAGAAATTTACTTACTAACTTTCTTCCAATGATTGTACCATTGAATGGTTTCAAGACTTGGCGTTATGTTTAATTCAACTAACATATCCCTGTTTAACTGGTCAAATTGTTGGTCAACTAATTTAGGATTACCCTCCATAGCATATAATTTCATTAAGGCTACGTAAGCTTCTTCCGTACCTGGCTGTTGATTACATATATTGGTATACCAATGTATTGCTTTTTTTATATCTCCTTTTTTCTGATAAAGTTCAGCTAATTGAAACGAAAAATCAAGCCAAGTTTGCTCAAGTCGATGTCGTTCAGCCTCCGCCCACCAATAATCATATTCCTGAAGATAGGCACCTGTGTATACATTCATAATCTCCTCATATTCTTCAACCGCTTCCAAAATAAGCGGCTGTGCTGAATTAAGCCTTCTTTCCCATTCCTCAACATCAATTGTTACATCCTCTGTACGAAGAATATACCCTTCTTTCGTACTCTGGATATAAAAATGGTGGCTATACCTTTTTAACGTTTTACGCATATTATATACCGTCGTATACAACAGGGGGTATATTTTATCTAAATCACAATCGTTCCAAAATAGATCAATTAAGACTGATTTCCGAACAGGCTGTTCTCTATTTTGCAATAAATAGAGAAATAGCTCTTGTGCTCGGGCTGTCCGCCAACTTAAAGTTTCAGCTTTACCTGCTTCGTTTACAATTGTTAGCTGTCTACAAACATTTACTTGAATCTTACTCTTTTCGCCTGGAGACTCCTGTTGAGGCATAGCAAGACGTGCATTTATACGTGATACAGTTTTATGTAATCGATCCAGTTGTAAAGGTTTGACAACATAATCTAATGCGTTAATTTCAAAAGCATGTACAGCATATTGATCATAGATGGTTACAAAAACGATCGTTATATTTGGCTTGCTTTCCATTATTTGCTCAGCTAGCTGCAAACCATTTATCTCTGGTAAATGAATATCTAAAAAGACGACATCGACATGAGATCGTAAAATGCAATTCTTTGCTTGAAGAGGATCAATGAATTTATCAATAATTTGTACATTACCTATCTGATGAAGCTTCCGCTCTAGGAAATCTAATGCCAGCTGTTCATCATCGACGAGAATAGCTTTCAAAAAAAGACCTCCTTTTTCAGCCCTTTTTTTATATCTTCCGCTAACGAATAACATCCGTCAATATTTCCTGTCACCCAAGTGTGAAAATGAATCTTAATACCTACAAATCAACTTAGCAAGATAAAAAAGATAGTATTTAAGCAATAGCTCATTTATACCTTTCACTGCTAAAAAACCATTTATATCCTAAATATCTACATAATACTTTAATCCATGAGGGTCATTAATAATAGAAATCAGGTGCGTTTTAATATATCCACAGGGGGATAAAAAATGGTAACTGCTACTTTTTTAATAACACTTCACGATAATTTTAAGAGACTCAAATAACCGATATAAATCGCTAGACAAACGATATTATATCGGTATTCGAAAACTATGATAATTACATTTACACACATTATATTATTAAAAAACGATTTGGCTTAATTTATAGAGAATAACACTACAAGTGTATACCCTAAAACAGCTAAAATAACCGAACCAATGATTCCCGCAGCAAATGATTTCATACCTAATTTGCGGAAGGTTTTTATATCGACATTTAAACCGAGACCTGCCATTGCCATAGCAATAAGCAAGTAAGCGATATTAACAATTACTCCTGCAACCTCCTCGGATACAATCCCAAGGGTATTAAATCCGCTCATTGCAATAAATCCTATAATAAACCAAGGAATGATAGACATGGATAGCCTGCTTTCTGTTTGCCCACTACCTCGCTGAAAGAGATAACCAATGATGATAGCTACTGGCACTAGTAATGCCACCCGTGTTAATTTGACAATAACGGCTAAATCTACGGCATCATTCCCTCCAGCCGTAGCTGCTGCCACCACATGAGCTACTTCATGCAGTGTTGCCCCAGTGAATACACCGTAACCAGCTGGTGATAAATGTAAAGCTGTATATAAAACCGTATAAATTAATGTAAAAATCGTTCCTAATACAGCAACAGTGGCAGCACCTACTGCTGTTTCATCATCCTTCGCTTTTACTTGTGGCGCGATAGCTACAACAGCAGCCGCACCGCAAATAGCTGTTCCACATGCCGTTAAGATTCCAAGTCGTTTGCCTACACCAAACCATTTTGTTAACCCATAAACAATAAATAAAGTTACTACCAGACATATAGCAGCAATTAGAAATACGCCAATACCCGCGTTATAAATATCGGCTAAGTTTAACCGCATTCCTAATAAGATAATGCCAAAGCGCAATAATTTCTTATTCGAGAATGTCACCCCAGCCTGTAAATTTTCCCGAACACCGATAGTCGCTTTCCATACCATTCCGATAATAATTGCGATAACTAACTGTCCCATAATTGATAAGAATGGTAGCTGAGCAACATACTTTGCAATAATAGCGATAAGTAATGTAATACCTACCCCTTTCACAAAGGCATACTTATCTGCCTGATGGTTACCAATTGCTTTCCCCATTACCGACACTTCCTTTAAGTGGTTTCTACTTAAACTTTACCGAAAGTATTATTATTAGTAAAATACATATATATAATTATAACTATTAGTAATATTAATAATAAGGGGAGAAGTTTAACTTGTACTATGATGCATTGCGCACCTATGTCGCGTTAGTAGAGGAAAGGAATTTTACGAAGACAGCTGAGAAATTACATATATCACAACCTAGTGTCAGCCTGCATATAAAAAATTTAGAGAAAGAGTTCGGTACAGAATTAATCATACGTTCACCTAAATCCATGCAAATTTCGCCCACTGGAGAGGTGCTATACCACCGTGCTAAACAAATTCTAACAATCTACGAACAGACAAAGCAGGATATCATGGAACATCACCAGACTATTAAAGGCAATTTAAAAATTGGCGCCAGCTTCACCATTGGAGAATATATCATTCCCGATTTACTCGTTGAGCTTCAAGATAAATACCCTGAGCTTACTCTCGAAGTAGTCATTGGCAACACAGAAGAAATTGTCCAGCGAGTACGACTATTCCAGGTTGATATCGGTTTAATTGAAGGGCAGACGAATGATAAAGAGCTTTCTGTTTATCCATTTATGCAGGATGAATTATATGTTCTAGCTGCGACCAACCATCCACTAGCAAAGAAAGCTACCATCACGATGAAGGAACTGCATAATCAAGCCTGGGTGACCCGAGAAGAAGGCTCTGGTACAAGGGAATACCTTAATCATGTCATTCGTTCAAATGGGGTAAAAGCGAAATCGATACTTACAATAAGTAGTAATCAAGGGGTTAAAGAAAGTGTTATCAAAGGAATGGGGCTATCGCTGCTTTCGCATAGCGTAATAGAGCGAGATGTTCAACAGAACCAACTCGCTATTCTCCGACTAAACAACACAACCTTCAATCGAACATTCTCCTACGTTTATTCACCAATCATGAAAAGTAAAAAAAACGTGGAAGCATTTATCGAAGCATTAAAACAAAAATGGCCGTATACGTGAACCTTCCATCAGTGAGGTAATTTCGATCATCCCTCACTGATGGTGCATGTTCTACTATCATTACTACCCACTTTGCATAAGCTTCGATTAATCAACCATACAAATCCAGGTAGCAGCCTTTGCTGAAAAGCGATGCTACTCAGCATTTATTTTATTCTCCAATCGATAAATACCTTTTCGATCTCTAAGCATACAGCCATTTCGTTTAAAGATTGCTATCATGTTCGTATTAGCTTCATCTGTACTACCAACATAATACGTAGCATGGAATAGTTTTAACAATGATAGAGTATGAAGATGTAGTTTAGCACCATAGCCTTTTCCCCTCCATTCTGGTACAACACCAAAGTAAAACATCCTCCCTTCATCAGTTGTACCCATCTCAATGTGAGGAATAGCTATACCAAGTTTTTCATTATTAGACGTAAAATAAAAACAGTGATCACGCCAATGAGCTCCCAATTCATGGTGTAAGGATTGCATGATCTGTTCAATCGTCTGCTGTTTGTTTTTATTCGCCGAGCCTGACCGACAAGCTTGATAAAGGCTAGCAAAAACTTGATCACTCATATTACTCTCTGATAGCGAATAAGCTTGTATCTCACCATCTAAAATCGGAATGTCCTCCAACGTTCTTGTATACTCGACAATTGTGGAGATTTTCGTAAAGCCAAGCTGCTTTAATTCTTGCTCGTGCACTTCATCCATCAGTACGGAAATATAACCAATGTTTCCCTCCTGCCATTCTCCTAATAGCTTTTGAAACATTTCCATATAAGCTTCTGTGGATATACCTTCCTGTTTGACTTGATCAACAAGCCAATATTCTTTTTCATTTTTAATTGTATTATACAAATTCATCTGCTTATCTCCCCAATATAATTTTTCACGATCATTGTAATAATGACGTAAATCAATATGCACTACTAGACTAGTTTCATTTACTAAAATTATCTATTAAACTACCACTATTATTCTAGTCCTTATACCTAAAAACAGCCATTTTTTAGGTAATAATTCCTGTTTTTACAATAATTAGAAGGATATTACGAATATTTCACGAAATCAGAAAATAACAACCAAAAAGGGAGAGGATATACATGAAAAGAATTTCTTCTATTGCACTTATTCTTATCTTAACACTTTTGGCAATACCCACTACAGGATTAGCTGATCAGCATCAACACCATGACCAGCCAGCAGCAACATCTACTTACGTTGAAACACTACCAAAAGCGAAAGAATTTGCACCAGAACAAGGGCCAGCCAAAATTGAACAATCAACTAAAGTGAACGTATTAGATGAAAACGGTAATGTGAAAAAGGTCAAAACAACGAAGAAAACTACCTCTACAAACAAGTATAAAGAGAGGGGAGAGTTACAACCACAGGCAACAAAGACAGTAACTGTACTTGCAGTAGCCGATGAGGAGTACCGAGCAGCCTATAGCGATTGGCAAGATCGTGTCCAACAAATTATAGAGAATACAGATGATGCATTTATTCGTGATCATGGAATTGACTTTGAAGTACAAGCGGTAGCAAGCTGGACATCACAAGGTGGAAGTAGCGAACAAATTTTGGCGGATTTACAAAGAGACTGGTCTAACGAACCTTATGATTTTGTAACTGGATTTACTAAAGATGCAAACTTTGATGCGGGAGGAATTGCATACGTATATAATTCAGCTCCAGGAACAGCATATAGTGTTAACTTAGATCAAGGAATAACGAACACTTCAAAAGCTGCACAGCATGAGTTTTCCCACAACTATGGACTAGGCCATGACCCGCAGGGCAGTGGAATACGCTGTATTATGAACTATGATTACGCATATTCCGTCGACTATTGGCACCCAGAGCACCATGCACAAATTCAAAATAACAAACAATGGTATGGTCAATAATAACCAAGTTCAAAGAGGGCCGTCCTAGAAGACAGCCCTCTTCTTACTAAATGCTTCCCCTACCTCAATAATGGAGCAGCCTCTTCATGAGCTGAACCCACTTACTTTGTCTTATTTTCTAACGGATTTTAAATCTTTAGTTCCATAATCAAACACTTCAACAAGATCTCCACTAGCTACAACTCTACTTTCTGGTTTACTCGGAATATCGCAAGTGATCAGTGTAATTTCATCTTTTCCATTATCATCGATAATAAAGTAATCTTTTTCATCGACCTTTCTTACACGGTTAATGACATATTTATATACTTTATCTAGATCGGTTACATATATTACATCATGAATAGACAAACGAGCTACATCATGAAATAACAAGCCCTTTTCCTTCATTCGATGCCCTGCCAGTGCATAATTACCTTTTCCCAGATCATCATATTTCTTCATTTCGCCTGCTCCCATTAGAAGATTGTTATTATTAACTGTACTAAAAATGGGAAGTTCTAACTCGGTAGAAGGAATGAACAAATATGCAACTGGGTTCCCTGTATAATTAATATTCTTTAAAACATCATATTCAGACGGTAAGTCAATAATTTCTTCTTCCTTTTGCTTCTTCTCCCTATTATCCTTCAACGTTTCACTATCAGATTTTTTAATTTCTGCAACTACTTTATTAATTTTCTTATTCATTACGTATTCTTTTAGATATGGAGACACAAAAAAAGTTATACCAATTAAAGTAAATAAAATGATTATGAAAACTGTTACCTTTTTCATTTGCTCGATCTACTCCTTAAAAGAAGGCGGAGACAAACGTATCTTAATCTAACAAAGAGCAAACAACTATAAAGTGCAACTTCAACCAGTAGTGGTTTAGTTTATCCCCCACCGATTGTTCGGTCCACAAGGGTATGACCTAAAGGAATTGGAACCAATCGGTCATTTACTGGCAGTCCCCCCCATTTCACTATATTGCTTGAAGTGGGGGGATTACTGACAGTTATATGTGGGATAAATGATGGTTCGTGTAACGAAGCTACTTCGCTTTCCGTTGGGGGGCGGGTTAGCATTCTCGTGCTGACACTATGAGGTCTCGTCGTTGCCTATACTCGTGCAAGACAAGGAAGGCTTCGGCAACGATACATCACATGCAGAAAAAGCGTTCTTCAATTTCAAAGTGTCTACGTACATTCCCCAAATAGCATCATGCATTATTTGCTTTACATTAGACTGTTTTAGTTACTCCCCAACCCTCTTCTTATACAGCTGGAATATCCTAATTTGATTCATTGTTTTCTTTTTTACGTACCAACCTTGCGAGTATAACTGCTGCCGCTAGGAAAAGACTACCTAACATATAATTTATCGTGTTCGTTTTATCTCCTGTTTTTGGTAATTTTTTCGGAGCTTCTTTTGATTGCTGTTCGTTAGTACTTGCTTTCTTAGCATTGTTCTTCATGGTAACGTTTACAGTTTTGCCGTTTTCTTCTATGGCAAACTCGTAAACGGTTTGGTCAATTTCATAACCCTCTGGTGCTTCTACTTCTTGATATGTGTACTTCCCAAAAGGCAAGCCTTCCACCATTGCTAATCCTTGTTTATTCGTTGTTACCGTAGAAATATGATTCCCCTCTACATCTTTAATTTCAAACGTTGCTCCTTCTAGTGGTTCATTAGTCTTTTCATCTACTTTGTTTAGCTCAAAGTTCCCACGGATGATGTCATTTGTTATTTCAGCTGTAACTTCCCCGTTTTCTAAGACCGCAATCTCGTATATATTTTCATCAAGCACATAACCAGCTGGCGCTTCTATCTCTTGGTATGTGTATTTCCCGAAAGTTAAACCTTCTGTTATTGCCAATCCTTGTTTATTCGTTGTCATGGTAGAGACAATATTACCTTTTTCATCCTTTATTTCAAAGGTTGCTCCTTCAAGTGATTCACCTGTCCCGACATCCGTTTTATGAATAACAAGGTCTCCCTTTACAATGTCATAATTGATAGAAACACTTACATTAGCTTCCTTTGTATCTGTTTCCATCCATGTTATTCGTTGTAGCTTTTCTCCATCTACACCCTGTCCACGCTTGTCACTATCTTGGTAGCGTGGTTCATATTTATAGACATTTTCAATATCTGTAGTAGCTTTAAAAGCTAGTTCAATTTTCCCTTTTTCCTCAATATCCTTTGCGTTCAAACGAATCTTAAACGCATTCCCATCTAATATATAATCATCCGTTACAGTATTACCTTCAAGATCAACAAAATATGCGTTGTAAAGGTTTTTCTTTGTAAAAACCACTTTAGCATTTTGATTATTGACTTTTAGCTGTAAAACATCTGATTCGAAATATGTTCCATTCTGTACAAGTTTGTTTGCTTGCCCTTCAAGTTTAATATGTAAATCTTCTTCTGCTGGAACATCAAGTAAATTGTTCTCAATATAATCCACGTGTTTCTCAATAATTTTATATAATTCCTCAGAAATCTCATGATCTATCTCACCACGAGTGTGTTTAATTAAAGAATCGATCGTAATATTTTTACTATTCATATCATGAGAGACAATGTACAGCGCTACTTGAGAAACATAATAACGTTGATCTTCTGTCAGCTTTTTCCCGTTGATTGTATATTCATTCGTAATATCTTGGTCGTTGCCATATGCATAGACCATAGCAGTGTATTCTTCTTTAGTTAAACGTTCAGATGTCTTCTTATACTCGTTTCCTCCATCCTTTTCTAACAATGGAGAATCTAAATCCCAATTCAGGCAATAAACAATAACACCATTTTCATCAACTTTGAAGCGCGTACCCAGAATCGCACCACCAAGTGGATTATTTTCTGTTATTCGATCAACATAGCCAATAGATGGTGGTCTGCCATCATCATATGTAATATTACCTCTGTCTAAACTAAAAAACGTTTTGTATCTCGGAGAATCATTTGCACTAGCAGTATCGATTAAAAAAATAGTGGTATAAAGCAAGCTTAAAATTAATGTGAGAATTACTGTAATTGTAATAAATTTGCTTGATTTTAATACATTCAATTTTTACAATCCCCCTGAGGTGTATTTTTAGCTGCAATCTAAGATAATTACTTAAAATTACCACCTCACTTACCGAAATAAAATTAAACATACTCATTGAAAGTCTGGATTGTCTCATCTATATTTATAGATAAATATAAACAATCAAACCCAACACGACATATAATGTCGTTTATTGCTTACATTTTACCTGACGTTATATGTCGCGTCAATGCGAAAAAGGAGAACACATCTATGAATATTGGAAGTAAATTGAAGAACATCCGAGAAGAAAACAATTTGAAACAAACGGATCTAGCTAAAGTATTAAACGTTAGCACCAGACAAGTTCAACGTTATGAAGCAAACCATAGCATACCTAGTATCCAAAAATTACAATTACTTTCAGAATATTTCAGCGTCAGCATTGACTACTTTACAAAGCAATAACATAAAGTGAAACTTCAATCAGAGGGGATTTTGTTTATCCCCAACTGATTGCTCATACCACAAGGGTATAACCTAATGGCCTTTGAACCCATTGGACATTTACTGAGGAATAGTATTTGGTTTTTATGTTTATTTGTTTTTGTTAGGAAAGATAGCATTTTCTCTATTATGTCGTCTTTTAAAATTTTAATAATGGTTTTTTTGGCTGCCCTAATTTTAGAATTAGAAATAAATAGGTTACCAGTATTGATAACCCATTTATATTAGTATATATCGCAAGCATATATTTTTTGTTTCCCATTTCTTCTAAACAACATCCAGAACTTAAAAACTATTATTCTATGGTTAATTACATCTTCTCCGTAGATAACCATAATCTACGAATCCTTATGCATAAAACCTTCTTCCATAATCCTTCTATTCTATAGGATAATAACGATACATTACTCCAATCACAATCTTCCTTAAACTCGAAAAGTCTGTACGAAGCATACTTCATTATCAATCACTTGCTTCTTTTCTTCAAAGTTGATATTTAGCTTCTGATAAGCCTTTCTCCAAAATGAAACAGCAGGTTTATTCTTAGCTAATTCAGCTACAACGTATTTCCCTCTTTTCTGCTTAAACAGCTCCTTTAATAGCAAAATTGCAATCCCTTGACCTCTAAACTTCCTTAACATAAAAATATCATTAATACTATAATCATAATCTTTTTTTAAAAAAGGCCTTTCTAATAGGAGTAAGAACCCAACAATTTTTTCGCTGTCTTTAAGGAAATATGGTGTTAAGCCATCCGTCTCCCAGATCAAATCAAAAGAATCATATGCAAATGAACCATCTGCCGATATATCTAAATCATTTGTAAAGCTAGAAAGATCATGTAAATAGAGAGAATATAAATTATAAAGAATTTGCTTTTCTTCTTGAGATATTAGGGATAATGACACCAATGTTTTTGCTCCTCTCTTAAGTAATTGTGTTTCTTAGTATTTTCTCACAAAATCATGTTTTTCCTTCTTAAATGTATATTCATACAACCACTCCTCGCTTGAAATTCCGAGAGCCTGTTTTTCATTTTATTAAAGCAATCTCTTTATCTCCTACATATACTGATGAAACGAATGATCATAAATTATAAAGGAGAATTAGACTAGTGGATTATACACACTCTCGATTTTTTCGTATTACTGATCCTTCCTCTCGCGAATTTATCTTTCCACTGCCAAATACTTGGGAAACTAGATTTTATGAATATGAATGGGTAAAACAGTTTGCTCATGAAAAAGATACGGTACTAGATGCAGCATGTGGGATTGCCCATCCATTAAAATTCTATTTAGCAAACGTATGTCGATCCGTCTATGCATGCGATATAGACCAGCGCATTTTATCAAAAGAAGCCATCCTGCATGATGCAGTGTCAACTTATCCGCGGAACGTGGAACAACAGGAGATAGATGCTTTTCTTCAGAATATAGACATCCAATGCTGTTCATTGACCCAGCTTCCCTATGAGGATAAGCTTTTTGATAAGGTCTTCTGCATCTCCGTATTAGAGCACCTAAGCCAAGAAGATAGTATTAAATCCTTTTTAGAACTTAAACGCGTATTAAAGGACGACGGTCAAATGATCTTTACCTTCGATTATCCGACGATCTCCATCGAGACACTTACTAAAATTATCGATATCACCGGGCTAACATTTTATGATTACTATACTTTATCTAAACCTGACGATGCGATTGTTTCTAGAATTTGGCAGGAATTAAATTGCTTTAGAGCCGTATTAAAGAAAGTGTAGCTGTTTTAAATTAGGTTCTCATCATGAACACATGCCATTATTGATTGTTCGTAAATAATGATCTGCTGCCAACTCGATAAAATTGATTCACGGGCAGATCAAAGGCTTATGCACTAATAAAATATCACCCTATTTTCTCCCTTCTTGCGGATGATTATGTTTAAATTGCTTAGGGGTCATCCCAGTATGTTTTTTAAAAACCTTAATAAAATAGCTTTGGTCTGTAAAATTTAGCCAATTGGCTATGTCAGAAATGGCGTAATTAGTTAATATAATTAGTTTTTTCGCTTCGTCGATTCGCTGCTTCTGGATATACGCACGAATCGACATCCCTACTTCCTTTTTAAATATTGACGATAGGTAATTTGAACTTAAATGACAAAGCCTAGACAAATTCACTAGCGAGATATCATTATAAAGATTGTTATAAATATAGTGCAGACAAGCTGTTATTGGTGCAGAATATTTTTGTTTATGTAATTGGTGTACGCGTTTCGTATAATCGTATATAACTTCTTTTACTAAGTTCAATATTTCTTGCAAGCTTCTTAATTCTTCAAGCTGTTGGATATAGAAGTCACTTAAGGTAAAAGCTGTTTCCTCATTTAGTCCTCCCTTTATGGCAGCCCTGCAAATAAGTGCGATTGCTGTTATCATTAAATTTTTCTCACTTTGTAATCGGCTTCGCTTAGACAAAATACCCAACGCCGCTTCTCCGACAATCGAGTAATCGGTGATGTCAGCTAGCTTGTCAATCCGACCATTAGTTATATGTTCCAATAATACGCGCTCGTAGTAAAGGTTAGAATGAAAAATAAAATCCCTTCTACCTTTCGAAAGCTCAAGATCTGCATTTTCTATTTGCATATCTTTTGGTTCCAATATGCTATTTCGTTGTTTAACCAATGTTTTTTCTAATCGCTTTTGATAAATCATATAATAAACTTCTTTGCTAATCGCTAATAATTGCTCCCTCGGTATAACAGCAACAGTTCTGTAATAATCAATCAGGTTTCTTTTATTTTCGTACCCTTTAAAAAGATCCATTATCTGTGTTATTTGTTTTTCGGACATTTCTGTTTCTATGGTAGGACCAACAATAATTTTCCCCAAAGAAACATTCTCCTGATGAACCTTGATCATAAAAAAATGTAAGAAGGAATTGGAAAAAAACAGAGGGAAATCCGCTAGGTTACCTGAACCGCAGAAAATACTTAATTGTTCTTTTATTGGACGATAAAATGGATTTTTTTGTAGTTCTGCTTTCGCAAATTCGTATTCAAGATCCCCGTTTGCATTGACATAATACACTGGTATTCGGTGGGCTTCCGAGATAAGCTGACACGTATATTTCACATGTTCTTTTAAAGATTTCATAATTACTTCCTCATTTCATATGTAAGCGCTTATATTTTTAGTCTTTATAAGAGAAAAATACTATTTTTCTTACGTAAATACAATCTTTGATGATATACATCGTCTAAAATAATAGTTGAAGATCTATTAAAGGGGGAAATAAGGATGGAATTAGCACACAAAGTTGCTGTAATTACTGGTGCTGGCAGTGGTACTGGTAGAGCAAGTAGTCTAAAGCTAGCTAATCACGGTGCAAAGGTTGTACTAGTTGACTTTAACCAAGAAACAGGGAATGAAACCTTAAAACGTGTACAAGAACAAGGTGGAGAAGGTATTTTCGTCCAAGCAGATGTTTCCAAAAACGAAGATGTACAGAATTATGTTAATCAGGCTATGGAAGTATACGGACGTATTGATATATTTTTTAATAATGCAGGGATTATCCAAAAGTTTGCTCCTTTTACAAAGGTAGAAGAAGCAGAGTATGATCGCATTATGTCGGTTAATGTAAAAGGTGTATTTCTCGGATTACAATATGTATTAAAGGTAATGGAAAAACAGGGAAGTGGCTCGATCATTAATACTGCTTCTACAGCTGGAGTTCGTCCAGAGCACAGTGTGGCTGTTTATTCTGCTAGCAAGCATGCCGTCATTGGTCTAACGAAAGGCGCTGCATTAGAATATGCTAATAAAGGAATTCGAATCAATGGTATTTGCCCAGGTGGTGTACAAACAGCGCTAACAGCTAGTGTTGCAGATCAGTTCGAAAAAGATGGTTACGTTCCTGAGGAAATATCAAATATGAGAATGGGGCGTTATGCTGAACCAAATGAGCTTGCCGAAATGGTTACCTTCTTAGCATCTGATAAAGCAAGCTATATGACTGGCTCCATTGTTGTTGTCGATGGTGGATTAACATTATAAGCCTATCTTTAAGGCCTACGACTCTCTCCTTTACGCAAACAGCTTGTACACTAAATCGCTAAAGGAGAGTGTTTTTTTATGGTAAATAGACACTAAAAATTTCTTAAATAAACAACTTGCAGCAACTATAACTATTTAAACAGATTCATGTAGTCTACTTCTATATGTTTTTTGTTTAAGTATAACTCCAGTAAAGAACAACCCTACCAGTAGCAATATGAACTTAATACTAATTAATGGAATAATAAAAATAATGCTATAGGAAAGAGATAGCCACAAGAACAAAATGCTTACTATTTTCACTTTTAATGGTATACCTTTACCTGAACGATAATTTTGGATATAAGGTCCAAAAAGCCTGTTCGCCAATAGCCAATGATACAATTTCAGTGAACCTTTAGCGTAGCATGCTGCAGATAGTAAAAGGAATGGGGTTGTTGGAAGAATTGGAACAACAATGCCTAACACCCCTAATCCGAGTGAAAAAGTTCCACATATAGTAAGCAATAATTTTGTCATGTTTACACCAACTTATAATTATTCGTAGATATGAACTAGTTATCCTAGTAACTTAACATTCAACATCCATCAGAGGGGGAGCCTCTACCAATGGCTAGTTAAACTAATCGAGCTCTTATGGGCAATTAATCCCTCCACATTCAGGTAGTTAACGATGCGATTTCTTTTAAACTGTTAAGTCAGCTTAAAAGATGAAGGGAATAAAATCCTTTTCTGAAAGTAACCTACCATAAAATTCTTAAGGAGGCTCAGGTCCGCTTAACTCATGCCTCATTTTTTACTTTTACACTCATTATTCTTGTTTTATTCGGACCATTAGTAACATGAAAAAGGAGATGATAACTATCGAGATCACCCATAGCCATGCCAATTCGATATTCCCTGAATCAAGCGCTATATAAATTGCCATAGGAATGGTCTGTGTTACTCCTGGAATATTACCAGCAAACATTAACGTCGCGCCAAATTCGCCTAAGGCACGCGCAAAGCTTAATATACTCCCTGATACCAGAGAGCGGAAAGCCAACGGAATGGAAATCAGAAAGAAAATCTTCCATTCATTTGCTCCGTCTACCCTTGCTGCTTCCTCAATACTAAGATCGATCCCTTGAAAGCCCGTTTTGGCAGACTGATACACAAGTGGGAAGGCAACAACTGCAGAAGCTATAACAGCAGCCCACCATGTAAATATAAGGGGTTGCTTAAACAGCCATTCAGTAGCCTGTCCAACTATGCTATTCTTTCCAAATAGGATGATTAGCAAAAATCCGACGACCGTGGGAGGTAGAACCATTGGAAGCATAATGATGGTTTCTAATAATGCTTTTCCTTTAAACGTCTTTCTGGCCAAAAATCGTCCTACTATTGTTCCGATTAAAATAACTACAACACCAGATATGGCCGTCACCTTTATAGACAACCATATTGGACTCAAAAATTTTTGCATAACTACCTCATTTTGTAGTAAATCCATATTCCTCAAATACCTTCAATGCCTTGTTGGTTTGTAAATAATTATAAAAATCTTTTGCTGCTTTGTTATCTTTTGAAGTCTTGATGATTCCAATTGGATAAGTAATAGGGGAATGTGTCTCTGAATTGGCTTTTGAGACAATATTCACTTTATTAGAAACGATAGCATCTGTTTTATATACCATTCCAGCATCAACATTACCCGTTTCAACATAAGACAATACTTGCCGAACGTCTTTTGCATAAACTATTTTTGATTCTATATCTTTCCATATATTCATCTCTTTTAAAGATTCCTTGGCATAATTCCCAGCTGGCACGGATTCAGGTATACCAATGGAAATTTTACCTACTTCTTTCTTTACAAGATCTTGAAAGCTTGTAATAGTAGACCTTTTAATTTTGGGAACAACCAATACAAGTTCATTCCCAAGAAGATCTACGCCATCTTCTTTTGCAATTTTTCCTTCATCGATTAATCGATCAAATTTATCTACTGCTGCTGAGAAAAAAATATCCACCGGTGCTCCTTGAGAGATCTGACGTTGCAGAGAACCAGACCCTCCAAAATTAATTTTTAAATCCACCTCTGGATGCGCTTCTTGATAGGTATGTTGAATAACTTCCATTCCATCCCTCAAACTTGCTGCTGCTGAGACAGTTAACTCAACATTTCCCTTCTTATCTGAAGATGGACCTGTACTCTGTTTATTGGAACACGCCGTAATAATCATAAGAATAAGAATAAGCGTAATGCCTAACGTAATCCTTTTCATGCTTCCACCTCTATTCTATAGATAATAATCTATAATCTTTCATACTACTTAGCAATGACTTTCATCACATTATTTAAAAATCACTCATAATAAAGTGAAACTTCAATCAGTAGGGGGCTTAAGACTTTGATCATTTTTACCTGTTGCTTCTATAATCACATCAATATATAGTGACTTCAATCACAAATAAACGCTATATATTGTGTTAGGATGATAGAAGATTAACAAGATACATAAGTCTAAAGGAGAGGTTTATGCATGTTCCAAAATACGATTGATATTATCGACAAATTTACATTGCAACAAGAAAACAAGCAAACAGATTATCTTAGGCACGAAAACAGTAATTATGTTTATTCCTTACCACTTTTAAGGCATAATTTAACCAATCATGCGGAGGAAGAATTTCTTTTTAATCATATTCTCCCATTAAAAATAAAAGAGTTATATGATGAGGGAATTGTCTATGTACACGATAAACAGCTTGCACCATATTGTGTATCCATTAGCTGTAAGGATATTGCTACAAAAGGTATACCATCGCTGGCTAAAAATATGATCTCATCCAAACCAACTAAGCGGATGTCAACTTTATTACGACATTTTAGTAATGTTGTTACACTAGTATCACAGCAAGTCTCAGGTGCAGTTATGTTAGCACAACTATCAACCATTGCAGCTTCTTATTTGTTTGATGAGGAGCGCCGTAGTATTACGTATACAGATGAAGAACTCGTAGGGCTATTTCAAAGTCTTATCTGGGAACTAAATATGCCACTTAGATCTGGGGCACAAAGTAGTTTTTCTAATATTACATTAGAGTTTGGGAAACCTTCTGAAGAAATAAAAGAACAATATATCATTATCGGTGGTGAAGGACGAAATATCCAGTATAAGGATATACCAGCAACTTACTTTGATCGTATCAACCAAGCAATTATTAATGTAATGAAAAATGGAACAGGTAGTGATGGAATTCCTTTTACTTTCCCATTATTGACAGTCCAAATTGATGATCATTTTGATTACCAAAACCCATTATTTATCGAACTACTGGATAAAATGTATCATTGGGGTGGTGTATATTTTGAGAACTTTAAAACAAAGCCATTTAAGGATCCATATTACAAAGCATTAAATCCACTCATTCAAGCAAAGGATCCAGAAGTGAGTAGGAGTCTCTGTTGTAGGCTGCAAATCAACTTAGAGACACTATCGAAAGCCGGTGGTGGTGTTTTCGGATCATCAACAGGCTCCACAGGTGCTGTACAGGTGCTCAATTTAAACATGAACAGGGTGCTTTTGGAATTCGGACATGATATGAATCTCGTCAAAGTGAAGATACGTGAGTATATGGAAGTTATGCAGGAAGCCCACATGGAAAAGAGAAAGTGGATTGAACAAAACAAAGAATTATATCCGACTTTTTTCGCCTTTAATAAAAACTTGAAAAACTATTTTAATGTATTCGCCCTTACTGGTATGAATGAAGGTCTCATTAATTTAGGCTATAAGGATGGAATTAAAGATAAAAATGGTAAAATGATTGCTCACGAAATTATGCAATACATGACAGAGATTGTAAATGAATTTATTGTGAGAGATAACGTGGCATGTGGAATTGAGTATGCCCCTGCCGAAAATGCTGCCATTAAACTTGCACGCCATGACCTTAAATGGGCAAAAGCAAATAATCGTGAAATCTATGTACAAGGTGAAGGAGATAATCCTTACTTGACTAGTGGCTGTATGACTCCATTTTCTGAAGATGATTTCGCAGAACAATTAGAAAACAGTGCTGAATTCCAAGGCTATGCTACATCCGGCAGTGTATTACATCATTTTCTTGAAGTAAAAGTAAAACCAGAAGCCTTAGCCAAATACTTGGATAAAATTTTTGAAAAACCGATTAATTATATTACATTGACACCAACGATTACGTCTTGTATGAGTTGCGGTCAGAAAATCATTGCTGAAGATGCTAAGAACATTCATCGTTGTCCCGTCTGTGAATCAAAAGACATTGCAACTTTCAGCAGAGTTATTGGTTATTTGAAAATGATCTCCAGAAACAACGTCCATGTAGATGATAAGGGATATTATGAAGGGAGATATAACTTCTGGTCAAAAGCGAGAAGATACGATTGGGCGATGAGAAAACGATTAAAAGAAGCTGCGTTGAAGGAGGCTGTCCACCGTTAATTAGCGGTGATAACATCACAATGAAATTATACAATAACTTTATTCGCACATTTACTGACTTGCCTAATCATACCACATTATTGATTCATTCATTGTCAGGCTGTCCCCTTCATTGTTTGGACTGTCATAATTATGAGGAAATCATCGCTAACACACCAAAAGAATATAAGACCACAAATGATTTATATGACTATTTGAAGAAAAGTGGCTTTTTATTCGATGCTATAATGTTCAGTGGAGGCGAATTTCTGATTAACCCATTAGATGAAGTGCGTGACCTATTGCAACAAGTGAGAGCACTTTTTGGTGGAAGAATAATTGTAACAACTAGCGGAATTTATTACCAAAAGGTTCGTGCATTATACGCGGAAAACCTTGTTGATGGCATCCATATCGATATGAAGCTGCCATATCATGTATTAGATATAGAAGAAGATGCACAAATATATAAAGATGTTATGGGAATCACACCAAGCAAAAAACTTGTTGATCAATTAATCGCAAGTGTTGACGCAGTAATTGAACATAACTCAATCTTAGACCAAGTTCGAACAGTGCAATATCCATTGCTAGATGAGGCATTTTTTACAGAGATAAAGCATTTTGTAGAGGAAAGAAAAGCATCTCATAGAAGCATTGTGCCTTATTTCCTAAATGAATTTGTTTACCCACGGAGCTAATACGAAACACATGGATCGGATACATAACTAAAATAGATAGCAAAAGCGGAACGATAAAATAGTAAAAAGAGCGCTTATCTTTTTCTATGTGCGATGTATCCGAATCACACCTTACAGGAAAAGGGCGAGGAAGATCCAGGAAAGCGTCTTTGCTTCCAAGAAATCTGAAGCCGGACGCAGCTCAACATGCGCCTATTTATCCACATCGGCAAATTTTTTAATTTCCTAGACTACCAAAAACCGAGAACGACAAAAGATATGTCATTCTCGGTTTTTGTGTCGTTTATATTCGCTTAAACAAGATATTATTCTCCAAATGAACATGCTGGAATGTATCATCTTCCAATTCAGCTAATCTAGCATAGGTAATTTGATACGTACCGCATGCATTCACAGGAGGTTGATATCCATCGGTAATGGCCCGCATTTCCTTCAAGTCTTCTCCAACAACGTCATGCTCTTTTTCTAATTTATGAATTGTCTCATAAATTTGCTGTAACAGCTTTTCATTCGGGTTTAATTCGTATTCCTTCAATAAAGGAAAAAGTTCATTCTCTTCTTTTAAAGTATGCTCCTCCATTTCTACTTTGAAATGATTGTATAATCGATGCAATTCTATTAAATGTGGTTGATCTGCTCCATGTCGACGAAAAACCTTTGTAACAAATTCCCCTAATGCAGGGAGTTCCTCTAACAAATAGGCATGATGTGTATGAACGATGTGATCTACTAGTTCTGATATAGAGAACGTACCCCAATCGACAGTAGAATCATTTGCCTGCCATCCTTGATAATTGGTATTTAATTCCTTTAAAATCGCATCTCCATCAAGATTGTTTTGAGCAAATGCTTCCTTAAGAGGGCGATCTCCGTTACAGCAAAAGTCAATCTGATGCTCCTTAAACAAGTCACTGGCCTTCGGGAACATCTTTACAATATGAGCTGGTGTGTGATCTTTCGTAAATGTATTCATTATGATTACCTCCAATACCTGACTTATCTCCAATGTAAGCTATTTCCTTTCTAGAGTCAGTGATAGAAATCACTTTTACAAAAAAGCAAAATTATCACTTATTAACTATGATGATCTCTATATTTCGACTGATTGAATTCTGTCAGATCATTAAACATGCCTACATAATATTTAACATCACCAACATTATTCTTAACGGCACTTATATTGAGCCACTCCTTGTATATTTCTCCATTTTTTCGTTTGTTCCAAATTTCTCCTTCCCAGAATCCCTTTTGATGGATATGGACCCACATTTTCTTATAAAAGGCAGCATCCTGTTTTCCAGAATGTAGTATACTTGGTTTTTTGCCAATTACATTTTCTTTTGTAAAACCGGTAACACGAGTAAAAGCAGGATTCGCGTTTTGGATAACACCATCCTTATTGGTTATAATAATTGCTTCTGCAGTACTTTCAATAATTTTCCGTTCAATATTCATCTGATCTTGGTAATATAAAAACAGGACGATCACTAAACATATGAATGCAAATTGAGATAAAGCCATAAAACCGATAGAATAATGGTCTGTTATTGTATAAACAGCTGTTAGTATGATTGGCGGAAAAAAGCCACCTAATCCCCCCATTGCAGAGACGATGCCATTTACAATACCTGCTTGTTTAGAGAAGTATAAAGGAACAAGTTTAAAGACGGTTCCATTCCCAATACCCACGCTCATAGCAACAGCAATAGACCCTATGGTGTACCAGCCAATTCCTGGGGAAAAGGACAATAAAATCCCCGAAAATGCGATACCGATAAAGGTAATCATTAACATAATATACGCATTGAATTTGTCTGCCAGCCAGCCGCCTAAAGGGCGAAAGAGCGTGGCTAACACAATGAATCCAGCCGTCCTCAAACCCGCATCTACTGTATCTAAATGATAATTATTCACTAAAAAGTTTGGAAGAAATACCGTAAAAGCGACAAAGGCACCGAATGTTACAAAATAAAACAGACTTAAAAACCAAAGTGTAGCATTACGATACACACCCTTTATTTGCTCAGACATCGAATTTTTGACCTTTGTTTCCTGTTTATCACCAAACAAAAAATTCAATCCAATAAAAAGGATTATTAAAAGGATATATAATCGAATAGTGCTTTGCCAGCCCAGAGACTGAGCGATAACAGGCGCTGCAAAAGTTGTAATGGCCGTACCTGCATTCCCAACCGCATAAATACCATTAATAAAACCATGTTTTTCTTTTGGATAATACTTAGGTAGCGATGTGACCCCAATAGAAAATGTAGCACCACTAACCCCGAGAAGTAATCCACCTATTAATAAATCTGTAAAGGAGCTTGCAATACTCAAATAATAGACAGGGAATAGTAGGATGATAAAGCTAACTATGAATACCCATCGCGCGCCAAATCGATTGGCATAAAATCCAATAGGAATACGTAATATAGACCCAAGAATCACAGGAATTGCAGTTACTAGTGAAGCCTGACCTGATGTTAAAACAATATCTTCCCGAATACTAGGCATTAAAGATGAGATTAAAACCCAGATCATAAATCCAACAATTAGGCTAGATGTTTGCATCGATAACTGTATACCAGGCTTTTTCATAGGAATAATTTCCCCTTTCTCCAAGTTGATCTCGACATCTTTACGATATCGATTTACTTGATGATTGGCTGTGAAAAACATCACAGATTTATCCTGTAGTAATTCACAGAGAAAGCAGTGACATACCATAAGTATCGAGTGATGTTTTTCACAGCTTCGCATAATGCGCTATGATTAACTTAAATTACAGATACAAAAAGCACTTTATTATTGGTTTCACTCTTAGTACCTAAAGTGGAGACTTACTGCCAGTTATATGCGGGATAAAGTGAAACTTCAATCCGTCGGGGGTAACCAGTTCATGAATATAACAAAAGAAAAAATAAGAAAAACGGAGCAAAATTCGCTCAGTCCTTATCACTACATGCTCAGATTTACGCTTCCTCTAGTAGCTATTA
>NZ_CANMAB010000047.1:0-29169 GCF_947495635.1 uncultured Virgibacillus sp.
AAAAGATTCCAGCTATCATTTTTTGATAACTGGAATCTTTTTTAACTTCATAAGGGCTAGTTATGTCCCAGCCCCTTCCTCATTATATAGATCCCCTTTATCTAATCGAACCATCTAGAAACTAATCCTGCCCAATTAGTTCCTGCATTGTCCCCTGTTTCGTGTAACTAACATGCCAGCTCATTGCCTTTTCCAAATTATGAGGTGTCTGCCCACCACCTTTAATTGCTTCCTTATAGTAATTCCATAATTGCTTACGATACATAGGATGTGCACAATTTTCAATAATCAGTGGAGCTCTTTCCCTTGGAGCAAGCCCTCGTAAATCTGCATAGCCTTGCTCCGTAACTAATATATCTACATCATGCTCTGTATGATCGATATGCGAAGCAAAGGGTACAACACTTGAAATAGTACCATTCTTAGCAATAGATTTTGTAACAAAGATGGCGACCCTAGCATTTCGGGCAAAATCACCAGATCCCCCTATCCCATTCATCATCTTCGTGCCCGCCACATGAGTTGAATTGACATTCCCATAGATATCAAATTCTAACGCTGTGTTAATGGATAAGAGTCCAAGTCTACGAATAATTTCTGGATGATTGGATATTTCCTGTGGACGCATAATTAATTTATTTCGATATCGCTCGAAGTTGTTAAAGACCTCTTGCATTCTAGCCTCAGAAAGCGTAATCGAACAGCAAGATGCCATCCGCACCTTATTTGCATCCATTAAATCAAATACAACGTCCTGTAATACTTCCGAGTAAATCTCTAGATTTTCAAATTCTGAATTAACCATTCCATGTAAAACAGCATTTGCAACTGAGCCAATACCAGATTGAAGTGGAGCAAGGTTTTTAGTTAATCTCCCTGTCGCAACCTCCTCACGAAAAAAGTGCAGCAAATGATCGGCCATAACCTTTGTTTCTTTATCTGGCTGTACAATCGTAGAGGGAGAATCCGTTTGGTTTGTAAAAACGATTCCTTTAACTTTCTCCACATCAATCGGAATACCGATTGTACCAATTCGATCATGCACCTCAGTTAAAGGAATAGGTTTGCGCTTTCCTTGCTTATCCGGGCTGTATAGGTCATGCAGCCCTTTTAACAATAGAGATTGAGCTAAATTGATCTCAATAATAACTGCCTTTGCGCTCTCTGCAAATGAAAGGGAGTTACCAATTGAAGTAGTTGGTATAATTAACCCTTCAGCCGTGATGGAAATCGCTTCCAAAATAGCATAATCAACTTTTTCTATTACATTTCCCCGTAGTAATTCAGCGGTATGCGAAAGATGATGGTCAACGAATAGATGCTCTCCTTGATTTATTTTCCTCCGCATGAATGGATCTGCTTGAAAAGGTAAGCGTTTATTAACCAAGCCTGCTTCCGCAAACATCTTATCAACGTCTGACCCCAAAGAAGCACCTGTAAAAACATTCACCTTTAGGCGCTCCCCATTTTCGACTCGCTTTACTAACGCTGTTGGTACAGCTTTTACATCCCCTGCCCGGGTAAAGCCGCTTAATCCAAGTGTCATTCCATCCTTTATCCACGATGCTGCTTCTTCTGCAGTTACAACGCGATCATGCAGTCGAACATCCTCTATTCTATCATGTTCACATCTCATCCCAAACCCCTTCTTTCTTATTAGAGTTTAAGGACTATTCTATATGAAGCGCTTTCTTTTTTGTGGAAATATGTCTGGAATAGAAGTATATTGCTTAGACCAGTACCAGATACTTTTAAAACAGTATTTGTATTCAAAATCCTAATAGCTTCCGAAAATAACTGGAATAGGATTGGCTAACAGGTATTTGGTCTCCATTTCTCATAGCTAGCATAAATGTCGAATGCGTATCTGGATAAATATGCTCAATTTGATTCACATTAACTATAAATGATCGATGACAACGAATGAACGATTCTCTTGGTAGCATATATTCAAAATCCTGCAACGTAAGCCGATGTACACCATTCAATTCTTGAGAAATAACATTTGTCCTCCTGTCCTTCACTTCGATATATTGGACTTTCTCAAAAGGAATTGGTTTCCAACCGTCTGAAGTCTTTACGGTAATAACTGATTTCCCCTCCGTTAATGCTGGATAAATAGCAAGCACACATCCTCCTAAATGAGCTCCATCATAAAAGGGAACTGCCATACCATGATACGGGATCCCAAATACATTTCGGGGTATGAATTCAGACACTTTCTGCTCCATTACCAGAGCCTTGCTAGCAAGTGTTTCTTCCTTAATTGAATCTCCAGGTCTAATTTTTAAATCAATTCGTATACTTGGGCGATAGTAGATATATTCCGATGTCGTTGTTACGGCAATAGATATCTCATCGGAAAAAAGTTCACCAATTACATCTAATAATGATCTAGTAGTGAGTCTTTGCATGATAATGCTCCTTTTTCCTTACTTCATCCATTTCCTCGTGGATTTTTTTACAAAGTGTTTCCTTTATAGCTTTGACCGAATGATTAGAAAGCCAATCTATATTAAACTGTGCATGCTTATCTTCCTTTAAGTGTAGCTCAATCAAAGTACTTACTTCTTTGAATCTCTTTATATCTTCGAAGGAAATCCGTTTCCTTGGTAAACATAATCCGCGATAAATTAAAATCTCATTATCCTCCATATGAATGTAATCCTTTTTCCACATGGTTTGGTAATGGATCCCTTGAACAAGCGAAAAAAAAAGCAAATATACTACTTATTACAACACATTAATCTACAAAGTGAAACTTCAATCAGTGGGTATCTTACTGGTTATGTACAGGTTAAACTTCTGATTTTTGTTTAAACGCTGCTGGCATTACCGCAGCTATCACTTCTCCCTTTGCACAGCAGTCGTTATGAGCAAACACTTCCGTGCGTATTTTGAATTTCTTTGGATGTATTTCTTCAACAGTTCCAATAGCCTTCAGAGGTATACCATGAGGTGTCGGTTTCATAAAGTCTACATGTAAAGATGCGGTAACAAAACGGGGTGGCTCTGTCCCATCTCCAATTTCATGGCCATTTTTACGATGTAAAGCCATTGACGCTGAGCCTGTTCCGTGGCAATCAATTAAAGATCCAATTAATCCTCCATATACAAATCCAGGAATAGCTGTATGTTCTGGCCTAGGTGTATACACCGTAATCGTTTTATCACCTTGCCAGATGGTTTTAAAATGAAGTCCTTCTTTATTCAGCCTTCCACAGCCGTAGCACCAAGCATAGTCCTCTGGGTAAATATCTTGTATTGCATCTATAGACATGTTGTCCCCTCCTTTTTTGACTAGTATAGCATACAAGCATATGTTGAAATATATGGTATAAGCATAAATTTTACATCCTCAGTCAACACAGTGTAGTTGATAACGGATCCATTGCTTGTCGAAATCAATCAAATGGTGACATCGCTTTATATCTTCGCTAGAATATAAGTATACAGATATTACTTTCAGAGATGGGGTTTTGTGGCATGAAAAGATTGGTCATATTAGGCGGGGGGTACGGTGGACTGAAGGCCTTGTTAGGTCTGCTTGATTATCAGCTGCCAGAAGAAGTAGAAATTACCTTAGTGGATCGAAATCCTTACCATTCTATTAAAACAGAGTTCTATACAATAGCAGCAGGTACTTCTGCAGAAAAAGATGTTCGATTACACTTTCCTGACGATCAACGTGTACGTTATTTTTACGGGGAGATTAAAGAAATTGATACGGTTAAGGAAGAAATTTTATTTTCTAATTCCAGTGAAATCATTCCCTATGACTATCTCGTAATTGGTTTAGGTTGTGAGGATAATTATCACGGCATTCAAGGAGCTAAAGAGTTCACACATAGTGTTCAAACCTTTGAAAAGGCAAGAAATACAGGGCTTGCCGTTTGTAATTTGAAAGCTTACGGGAAAGTCTCAGTCGTTGGTGCTGGACTAAGTGGTATCGAAGTGGCTTCAGAAATAAGAGAAAGCCGCCCTGACTTAAATATTCGCTTATTAGATCGTGGTGCAAGTGTTTTAAAGGCTTTTGATGCAAAAATACAGCAGTACGTATCAGAATGGTTCATTAGAAACGATGTAGATGTACTCCACCACTCCAATGTAGAATATGTAGAAAAAGATGGCGTCTGCAATAACGGTGTTTGTTTTGTAAACGATGTTACCATCTGGACTGCAGGTGTAAGACCACATTATTTAGTTCGAGAACTTCCCTTTGCTAAAGATGAGCAAGAGAAAATCGTTGTGAATGATTTCTTCCAAATACCAGAAAGAACAAATATTTATGTAGTAGGGGATTGCGCTTCCTCTGAATATTCACCTAGTGCACAGCTAGCTGGTCAGCAAGGGGAGAAAATCGCAGAGGTGCTTTTAGCAGTTCTCAGTGATAAAGAGCCAAAAAAACCAAAGGAAATTAAATTAAAAGGTACACTTGGCTCACTCGGCAAATCGGATGGGTTCGGAAACATGATGCAAAAGCCAATGACTGGGCTTTTACCACGATTAGCTAAATCAGGGGTTCTTTGGTTAAATAAGCGCCATTAATACGTAAAAACCGAGGCTGATCACTCTGAATTGCCTCGGTTTTATTATTCACTGGACAGTCAACGTCACATTTATAGCATTAGATGAACCAAACCAGGGGTAATGATGGAAACAACAACTGCACTTACAACCATAGCAATCGTGCTAATCGCCCCTTCTAGCTGACTTTTTTCCATAGATGTCGCTGTTCCAATTGCGTGAGATGCACTCCCCATTCCAACACCACGCCCTAAATAATGATCCAATCGAAACAATCTAAGAACAAAAGTATGCATCAATACACCACCGATTCCTGCTATCATAACAAATACTGCTGATAACGACATAACACCACCCAGAGTATCTGTAACAGCCATCGCTACTGGGGTTGTTACAGACT
Source organism: uncultured Virgibacillus sp. (assembly GCF_947495635.1). Classification (NCBI taxonomy): domain Bacteria; kingdom Bacillati; phylum Bacillota; class Bacilli; order Caryophanales; family Bacillaceae; genus Virgibacillus; species uncultured Virgibacillus sp. Next base: position 4,928 of record NZ_CANMAB010000047.1, read on the forward strand.
TTGGCGTTAACGAATAGATAATGCTTGATTCAAACCCCGCCCACTTAGCTAATAATACGCCTGTTGAAATACCTAAGATTGCCCCAAACAATGTCCCTACTAAGATTGGTATGGTTACTTTTTTTAAAGTTTCTCTATGTTGATATAATGGATAAGCAAGCGCAACAACTGCCGGACCTAACAGCTCATTAATCCACTTTCCACCAATCATATATGTTTCATAAGGAATATGAAACATAGCTAGTATAATAATGATTATTGTCGTCGCAATTAAAACTGGCGCCGTTAAAGGGTAATTCCACGTATGATGAATACGAACTGCAAGTTGATAGATGAAAAACGTTCCGATAATTGCCACTGTTGCTAAGATGATTTCATTCATGCTGACATTCCTTTCTGCGAATTAACCACTGACTTACAACACCTGATCCACCCATAACAAAAATCGTGCTTATTAATACGATAATAATCAGGAAAAAACCTTTTCCAGAAAATAAGTGAAAATAATTGATAACACCAACTGTAACTGGAATAAAAAAGAATGCTAGATTATTAATAATATAATTAGCACCTTCATCAACCCAGGAAATACGAAAAACGTTGGTTATTAATAATAGAAATAAGATCAACATACCTATTACACTACCAGGAATAAATAAATGCAATGTGTTTTGTATCCAATTGCCAAACAAAAATATGATATATAATAAGCAAATATGGAGGATCATTTTACCTAACTTCTTCAAGATGGTCACTTCCTACTCTAAGATGTACCAATTGAAATAAATAGCTTATCATTAAAACACCGCGAGACAAAACGAAAAAGACTTGCTCGTAAATCCATTGAATCATCGCTGTGTTTCACCAGCTATTTTTCAAATGACATATACCATTATAGCAGTTATACAAACTACGTTGTAAATTGATAAGTGAAACTTCAATAAGTGGGAGGGTGTTTATCCCCTATTTACCAATATTGGTTTCTCTTTATTCCTAGAAGAGGTGGTGTTATTTCCAGTTATATGTGGAATCCTATCTTCCCGCCCTATTGCACAGAAAAACAACCGGGTTCACCATACCCGGTTGTAGAAGTTAGCTATTAATAAGATGACGCTTGGTGTGTACGGTTGGCCAATCGTTCATTTTTAACTTCAAGCCATTGCTTATTCATGTTAATGGCTTGTGTGATGCTCTCAAGCTGATTGTTTACTTGATTTTTAGCTGTTCCTCCCAGAACATTACGTGCTTGTACAACGGCTTCTGGTGATAGAAAATGATAAATATCAGCTTCAACCTTTTTAGAGAAAGACTGAAATTCATCCAACGTTAGCTCTGTTAAATATTTATTTTCTTTGATACAATATAGCACTGTTTCACCTGTTATCGCATGCGATTCTCTGAAAGGTATCCCTTTTCCAACTAGATAATCAGCAAAATCTGTTGCATTAGAATAATCTCTTTGTACCGCATTGTACATAACATCTTTGTTTACTTTCATCGTTTCAATCATCGGCGCAAATAAAGATAGCGCTCCTCTTAACGTCGCGACAGTATCAAACATACCTTCTTTGTCTTCTTGCATGTCTTTATTATATGCTAGCGGCAATCCCTTTAATGTTGTCAGCATTCCCATAAGATGACCGTATACTCGACCAGTTTTACCTCTTACTAATTCTGCCACATCAGGATTTTTCTTTTGTGGCATCATACTACTACCAGTAGAAAATTCATCATCGAGCTCAATAAAATGAAATTCTTGACTAGACCATTGAACAAGCTCTTCACAGAGTCTTGACAGATGCATGGAAATCATTGATGCATCACTTAAGAATTCAATAACAAAATCTCGATCACTAACTGCGTCTAAGCTATTTTCACAAACATCTTCAAAGGCAAGTTGTTCAGCTACGAATCCTCGATCGATTGGAAACGTCGTCCCCGCTAGCGCACCAGCACCGAGCGGCGATTGATTCACACGCTTCCAGCTATCCGTTAATCGATCGATATCTCGTTGGAACATCCAAGCATATGCCAGTAAATGATGGGAAAATAATACTGGCTGAGCTCTTTGAAGATGTGTATAGCCTGGTAAAATGGTATCCATATTTGCTTTCGCTTGTTTTAGTAATGCGATCTGTACATGGACTAGTAAATCGATTAACTCCACCAAAGCATCACGTAAATATAAACGCATATCAAGGGCTACTTGATCATTTCTACTTCTCCCTGTATGAAGCTTTCCACCAACGGGACCAACTTCTTCAATCAGTAGCTTTTCTACGTTCATATGAATATCTTCATGTTCTTCACTTAATCGTGCTTCTCCACTTTCTATTTTACTAGCAACAATGTTAAGACCCTCTGCTATGGTTTTAGCCTCTTCTGTCGTTATAATCTTACATTTACCTAGCATAGCCACATGTGCTAGGCTTCCCTCAATATCATAGGCTGCTAATTTCTTATCAAAATAAATGGAGGCTGTATACTCATCTACTAATTGACTCGTCGGCTTAGTAAAACGCCCTCCCCATAGCTTCATGGCTGGACAGCTTCCTTCACATCTAATACGGCGTCTTTCACAGACTGATCAACAGCTTTATGTGCGTGATTTACAGTTGCGTGTACTTTTGTAGGCAGTCCCCAAAGCTTAATAAATCCTAAGGCAGCTTCATGATCAAAGGCGTCCTGTGCATTGTACGTAGCTAAATCAAAGTCATACAACGACTGTTGTGATTCACGACCAACTACTTGTGCATGACCTTTATATAATTTAACTTTAACTGTACCAGATACATCGTTTTGTGTTTCTTCAATAAAAGCTTTCAGTGCATCCGTAAGTGGAGAATACCAAAGGCCGTCATAAACCGTTTGCGCCAGCTTTTGCTCCATTAACGGTTTAAATTGAGCTACCTCTCTAGGCAAGGTTAGTGCTTCTAATTCTTGATGGGCAGCAATTAACGTAAGTGCCCCCGGAGCTTCGTAAATTTCTCGTGATTTAATTCCAACTAAACGATTTTCCACATGGTCAATTCTTCCGACACCATGCTTTCCAGCAACACGATTTAATGTAACGATAAGTTCTTCTAATGGCATAGAATTGCCATCTAAGGAAACAGGCTTACCTTGTTCAAATGTAATTTGCACAATTTCCGGATCATTTGGCGCCTCCACTGGATTTGTAGTTAAGTCAAATGCTTCTTCTGGTGCTTCAGCCCACGGATCTTCTAATATTCCACATTCGTTACTACGTCCCCACAAATTTTGATCGATGCTAAACGGATTATCTAGATCAATCGGAATAGGAATATTATGTTTTTTTGCATATTCAATCTCTTCTTCTCTCGACATTGCCCATTCACGTACAGGTGCAACAATTTTTAAATCTGGCTGTAAAGCAGTAAACGCAACATCAAACCGTACTTGATCATTTCCTTTACCAGTACAGCCATGTGCTACTGCTACTGCACCTTCTTCTTTAGCAATATTCACCAATATTTTGGCAATCAATGGACGTGAAAGCGCTGATATTAAAGGATACTTTCCTTCATATAATAAATTAGCTTGTAGCGCAGGTAACACAAATTCATTTGCAAACAATGCTTTAGCATCGATGACATACGACTTAATTGCCCCTACTTGTAATGCTTTATTTTTCACAAATTCAAGGTCTTTTCCTTCACCTACATCAAGGGCTACTGCTATTACATCATAATTATATTTATCCTGAAGCCATTTTATCGCTACAGATGTATCTAGTCCGCCAGAATAAGCTAATACGATTTTATCCTTGGTCATTCTCACCACTCCTGTTCATTAAGTTCTTATTGAATTATTATGCATTAATATGAATATATATTCAATAGGTAACTATAATATTTTTATAGAAAATATGTTTTATAGTATTAATTCCTGTGTAAACCCTTGATACAAAGAGTATTAATTTAACTGATCGTCATGCACAAGATGTATTTTACGTTTATTAAAAAGATATAGATTTGGAGTGGAAATAAATTTATGTTGGCGAATTAAAAACCCCCTTCTAATAGGGGGAGTGTCAACGAACTATCAACATTTACAATAAGGAAAGAGCAAAGAAGGCTGGGACAAAACACAACTTCTTTACTCAAAATACGAATGATCATGTTATCAATGGCTAGTATCATCGCCGCACTGTGAAACTATACGCACTTTCCACGCACGGCCTCAGCTAACTTGGTAAAGAAAAACACGTTACCATGTGGATCTTCGGACTCGTGCTGTTTCCACCGGAGTTTCGCTTATTTCTGGTGCTAAAATAATTATTCTAATCAAAAAATGAACGATAATTAATTTCAACTAATCATCGCTCGTTTTTAATTGTTTCTTCATTTTTTTGTCTCAGTCTCATTTTTTATAAATTTTAAATCCTTAAGGTGGGTAATTATTTTTCGCTTTTTTTCTGATACCAGTGAGCATAAATATACAGTAACATTGCAAAAATAGAGGTTCCGATATTTCCTAACCATTGTACTGTATCATTGAAAGTGAATTGCTTTATTGTTAAAAAAAGAAAAACGCCGATAAGTACAGCAATATTGTAAATCAATCTATCACGCACTCTCTCTAAGTCAATTACTTTAACGAAGTACCTAGTTTTATCATAAGGTAATTAGAGTGAAAACCAGTCAAATTAAAACCTCTTTTTTCTGCTGAGGCTATACAAGTTGTGAGCATCCATATCATGGTTATGGGTATACCGCCACCTTTAACACCTGACATTCACTATATCAAGATCCTTTTAACCCCTCTAAGCTTCCACGTTTGGGAGTGTCTACCGGCGAGGGACCCCCTAAGATTGGGGAGTTCGATAAATGGAATCTGGGACCAACGGTATGATAAAATATGATAGCTGATACGGAGTTTACAGCGAAAAATACGTCTCATCCTATTAGATAATACATTGATGCCAAAATTTTGTATAGAGGTATTTTAAAATGGACAATTCACCTATCTAAATCGCTAACTGCTATCTCCGCAGAACCCCCCTTAATTTTTCTGTAATATGGATGAACAGGTTGTAGTCATTGTTGTTTTAATCAGAAGGATTATTATTTCAAAAAGATCCGAACTACCATCCGAATATCACTTCGTTACTCGCATAATAGTCCGGAATTGCTTTATCTATATTTCATTTGTCTCGTCCGCTATATTTTATAAACTGGTCAATGCTTTCGTTATTTCGCTGTCCCCGGATACTAAATCAAAGGATTTACAGAATGTATTCTTTTCATTAAGAGTTGCTATGACAGTTGAGGCTACATCCTCCCTTGGTATAAATCCTCTTGTTAAATTCTCAGCTGCTGACACTTTACCAGTACCTGGATCATTTAACAACCCGCCAGGCCGAACAATGGTATAGTTCAGCCTCGTAGTTTTTAGCATTCGATCAGCATAATGCTTCGCTACATAATAAGGCCTAATCTGCTCATTCCAATTTTCCCGATGATGAGCTTGATGAGCACTAACAATAATATATCTATCGATGCCTACCTGCTCAGCAGCTTCCATCGTTTTTACCGCTCCATCTAAATCAATGAGTAACGTCTTGTCTAGGCCTGTGCTTCCTCCAGATCCTGCTGTAAAAATAATTGCATCTGTCCCTTTCATTGCTGCTGCTAATTCATCAACACTGCCTTCTAGATCTGCTATAACTACGTCGATTCCTTTACTTTCTAGCGCTGTTGCTTGTTCCTGCTTTCTTACCATCGCTTTTACCGTATGTTCTTTACTAGTCGTTAATTGTTGTAAAATATGTTTCCCAATTTGGCCATTCGCTCCTACTAAAAATACATGCATATGATCGAACTCCTTCCTAATGTGAGTGTTCTGGCTCCATTATTTCAGACAATCTTAACCGAAGCAAAAGTACTGTTTCGTATAGAAGTTATATTACTTAGAAGTTGCTGTATCAGTTAGTTACACTACTATTCCTTAGTATATGTGGCCATAATATGGAATACATCCGCTTCATTTAGGATATTTGACGTTCACAGTACTCCCACAAAGGACAATCCGTACAAATCGGGGTTGCTTTACAATGTACTTTTGCATGCATCACAATTAGTGCATGATATTCATTATATATTTCCACGCTTTCTGGAAGCTCCCTTTCCACATCAGAACGAAACGCATCATAGGTATCAGGCATATTAAAACCAAGTCTTTTAAAAAGTCGCCTTGCATAAGCATCAACTACGAATATAGGTTTACCAAAAGCATACAAAAGGATTACATCTGCTGTCTCTTTCCCTATACCATGAATTTGCAGCAACTGCTCCCGTAACTCTAGTCTTTTTAAATAGCGAAGCTTCCTTACGTCATAATCATACTGTCTAAACCACATAAGAAATGATTTTATACGCTTTGCTTTCGTGTTAAAAAACCCACTAGGACGAATAAGTGTGGCTAATTCGTCAAGCGACAATTCATATAGCTCCTCTGGAGATCGATATACTTTTACATTTTTCATTGCCTTTTCGACATTATTCCAGTTAGTATGTTGTACTAGAATGGCTCCAAGCATCATTTCCATTGCAGAATCTGCCGGCCACCAGCCTTGTGGACCATAGTGAGAAAATAACGTATCATAAATAGCTTGGTAAGTACGCATGTGTATTACTTCCCCCATCATTAAATTTTCAACCTTACCTATCATTTCCTCCATCTTAGCAGAACGCTGTTTATCATTAAACTACATTTCCTATAAAGTGAATGCTTAAAATAGATAAGCTTCCTATTCTCACCTGCCAAAAACCTCCTAATATTTACCTGTTACGACAGTGTATTTTTCTCTCTTGCAAGTTATAAAAGGACCATTTTTCTATTAATTTACAAAACATTTACATTGATAACATACTAGCTTAATAATCGCCTACTATACTAGCAAATGAGAGGGGCAACCCTCCTTGATAATAATATATACGCTAAACAGGGGAGGCAATTTTAATGAAGTTCAAGAAGTACCTTATGTTCTTTCTTATCGCCGCACTTGCCGTTGTTATCGCAGCATGCGGGTCGGATTCAGAAGGAGATAGTTCAGAGAAAGAAAATGACTCATCTGAAAACGCAAATGCTGAAGGTGAAGGCGGATCTGAAGAGCTAGAGGGTAGTGTTGTCATTGATGGATCTGGAACAGTCTATCCTTTAATGTCAAGATTAGCTGAAGAATATATGGTTAATGAACAACCAAATGTATCTGTAGAAGTAAGTCGCGCAGGAACTAGTGCTGGATTTGAAAAATTCCTTGTAGAAGACGGAACAGACTTTAACGATGCTTCTCGTGTGATTAAAGAAGAAGAACAAGCAAAAGCCGATGAGCTTGGGCTGGAAATTAAAGAATTAAAAGTAGCCTTAGACGGATTAACAATCGTTACTCATCCAGATAATGATTGGGCTACAGAATTAACGGAAGACCAAATCACAGGCATTTTCCTTGGAGAATATACAAACTGGTCAGATATTAATTCAGATTGGCCAAATGAAAAAATTCAAACCTATGGACCAAACGAAAATCATGGAACGTATGAATTTTTCTATGAAAACATTTTAGAGGAAAAAGATCTAGTAAGTGATATTAATTTGCAACAAGATTATTCAACACTTGTTACGTTAGTTTCAGAAGATAAAAACGCTATTGGGTTCTTTGGCTTCGGCTATTATGACAGTAACAAAGATAAGCTGCAAGCAGTTAACGTAGATTTTGGTAACGGACCGGTTGAACCTTCTTTAGACACCATTGCTGAGGATGGAGATTATGCAGGGTTCACTCGCCCAGTATTCACATATTTGAATGTTGGTCACGCTAAAGAGAAGCCCCAAGTACTTGATTACGCGCTATTCGTTATGAACAACATAAATAAATTTGCTGGTGAAACTGGTTTTGCTCCAATCCCAGATGAAGAAGTAGAGAGCTTAATCAGTGATTTAGAAGCTCTTAAATAACAGGACAAACCATTAGTGCTCTGTACTAATGGTTTCGGTCTTTCTCATCTTAAGATGTGCTCGTAACGCTAGTAAGCACCTAATCTAATTAACTCCACATGATATGAGAGATGAGAGCTGCTATGCTCTCATTTCTTGTGACTTAACGCTCTGGAAGGAGGGCACCAATAATGGCATCGAACAACGAGATATACAATCACGAAAAAACAAAAGTTAGAGACATGATTGCCAAAAATAAAAATGGACAAAACATGCGTAAGGTAACAGAGAAGATGATCCCAGTACTCCTCTTTTCCATAGCCGCTATTTCCATTCTTACTACAATTGGTATTGTCTTTACACTATTAACAGAAACGATAGAATTCTTTAAACGTGTACCGATAGCTGATTTCTTTACAGGGACTGTCTTAAAACCGCTTAGTCAAAATCCGGAGTTCGGGGTACTTCCCCTTATCAATGGAACTATTATTTCATCTTTCATTGCTATGTTAGTCGCAGGGCCGATTGGAATTATGACAGCCGTTTTCTTAAGTGAATATGCTTCTGAAAGGGTCAGAAGAACGTTAAAACCACTTTTAGAAATCCTTGCAGGGATTCCTACTATTGTGTATGGATTCTTTGCTTTTACGTTCGTAACACCACTAATAAGAGAAATATTTCCAAGTGTAGAAGCAACTAATATTTTAAGCCCTGGATTAGTGATGGGAGTAATGATCATCCCCATGATAGCTTCTTTATCGGAAGATGCTATGACTTCTGTTCCCAATTCTATGCGCGAAGGAGCTCTCGCATTAGGTGCAACAAAGCTAGAGGTTACATTTCGAGTCGTTATTCCCGCTGCGCTTTCAGGAATTATCGCATCCTTTGTTTTAGGAATATCTCGAGCAATCGGCGAAACAATGATTGTAACCATTGCAAGTGGAAGCTCGAAGAACTTCACCTTTGATATAACCCAATCCATGCAAACAATGACTGCTTACATTGTGGAAGTATCAGGTGGGGATGCACCTGCTGGATCGACCATTTACTATAGCCTATATGCAGTTGCTATGACACTATTTGTCTTCACACTTATCATGAATTTACTTGCTAGATATGTCTCTCGTAAATTTAGGGAGGAATATTAATCATGAAATATGTCAACATCGAACAAGTACAGAAAAAGATGAATACGCGTTTACTAAAAAACAATCTATTAAAATCATTATTCTTTGCAGCAACGTTATTTGGCTTAGTCGTTCTAGCAATCTTAATTATCCGCGTCTTACTACAAGGTGCTAGCTGGATTAACATGGATTTTTTAACAGGAAAGCTATCAACTTCTCCGGATAGAGCAGGGATTATGGGGGCAATATTAGGAACCTTCTGGCTCATGGTCGTTGTTATTCCTGTCACATTGTTCCTGGGAGTAGGTACTGCCATCTATCTTGAATTATATGCAAGCAAAGGACGTTTTCAATCCTTTATTCAAACAAATATAGCAAACTTAGCTGGTGTACCTTCGATTGTATATGGAATTCTCGGTATGACATTATTTGTCCGTGCGCTCGACTTTGGAAACATTGTTTTAGCTGGCGGACTCACCATGTCATTACTTGTACTTCCTATCATTATTGTTGCTGCGCAAGAATCTATACGTGCCGTACCTCAGCATCTTAGTGAAGCATCCTATGGGATGGGAGCAACCAAATGGCAAACCGTAAAGAATATTATCTTACCAGCAGCATTACCTGGTATACTTACAGGTTCTATCTTATCGCTTTCTAGGGCTATTGGCGAGACCGCACCCCTTGTTGTTATTGGGATTCCAGCTCTATTAATCCCATTTCCAGGTGGTATTATGGACAAATTCACTGTCCTCCCTATGCAGATTTACTATTGGACGTTGGATTCATCCCTAGTGGAAGAGTATGCGAATTTAGCTGCGGCTACCATCATTGTTTTGTTAGTATTACTATTTTTACTAAATGCAGCGGCAATTTTTATCCGCAATAAGTTTCAAAAACGATATTGATAAGGAGTGAACAGAATGAGCACCTTAACAAAACCAAAAATGAAAGAACCACTTGCATTCTCAGAAAATACTGTACAAATGCCCCAGAAAAACATTGTTTATGACACGAACGATTTAAATCTATGGTATGGAGAAACGCATGCTTTAAAAGATATTAACCTATCCATCTACGAAAAAGAAGTCACTGCCATCATTGGCCCTTCTGGATGTGGTAAGTCAACGTATCTAAAAACATTAAATCGTATGGTTGAGCTTGTTCCTAGCGTTCGTACCTCGGGAACAATTACCTATAATGAAAAAAGTATATTGGATAAATCTTTTAAAGTGGAAGATTTGAGAACAAGAGTAGGAATGGTTTTTCAAAAACCGAACCCATTTCCAAAATCAATCTATGATAATATCGCATACGGTCCTAAAATTCATGGTATTCGCAATAAAAAAGTACTCGATGAAATCGTGGAAAAGAGCTTACGAGGTGCTTCTATCTGGGATGAAGTAAAGGATCGTTTAAAAGAAAATGCCTACGGGCTTTCCGGAGGACAGCAACAGCGGATCTGCATTGCGCGCTGTTTAGCGATTGAACCAGATGTCATTTTAATGGATGAACCAACATCTGCATTAGATCCAAAATCAACATTGAGAGTGGAAGAATTAATCCAAGAATTGAAAAAGGATTATTCAATCATCATTGTTACACACAATATGCAGCAGGCCGCAAGAATATCTGATCGTACTGCCTTTTTCCTTAACGGTGAAGTCGTTGAATTCGATGATACCAATACGATTTTTACGAATCCAGCAGATAACCGCACGGAAGATTATATCTCTGGAAGATTTGGTTAGACGATTTGCGTAAACCAATTATATAACCTCCCCCTTCATATTTATAAAGTAAAAGCTCAATCGGTTGGGGGGTTTGTTTATCCCCTACTGACTGTTACTATGAGTACCGCAAGAGTAACTTTCTAAACTATCAAAAGACGAACAATAATTAACCTAAATTAATTATTGTTCGTCTTTTATCAATTATCTCTCAATCTTTTTTATAGCCTTATAAGCTCATGTTACTTCATCATTCTACATGGAAGCGCTGCGAATGATGCGAGAGCGAATCCGATATGTCTGTAAGCTTGCGTCCAATTTGATAATTGTTTTTCAGTTGAATGACTTGTTCATCACTACTTATCAGCATCTGTTCTGCACTCTCTAAATTTTCCCTCGATACGGAAGAATATTGAATGGCCGTTTGTTCTATATTAGGGAGTATATCTCCAATTCGCTGTAATTCTATTTGTATTCCTCTAAGTTGATGACTTACATTCGTAATTTCCTTTAGCAATGCATCAAAAGCATCCTTAGAAACGTTAGACATCATTAATGTCTTGTTTGTTTTCGTTAACATCTGCTCAAATGCTTCAGAGGCATCTGCTGTGTTTAACTCCATGCTAGAAATAGAATTAGTGATTTCAATAGCGGCTTGTGAAGATTGCTCCGCTAGCTTGCGCACTTCATTAGCTACAACTGCAAATCCTTTGCCAGTTTCACCTGCTCTTGCTGCTTCAATTGCCGCATTTAACGACAACAGCTTTGTCTGTTCTGCAATTGCTTGTATCATATTAACAAGATTAGCTATGGAATGTGAATTTGCTTTTACGCTATTTATTTTTTCCGTAAGGTGAGCAAAATCGCTTTCGAAAGTGCTAATGGTTTGAATTAGCTTCTCCATTTGCACTTCACCCGTTTGCGCAGACTGATTCATCGTATCGGAGCTAATAAAAATACCCTTCATCGTCAAAATCGTTCGTTCCAAATCACCCTTCATCACCTTAAAGGTCTTGACACTTTGCTCTGAGCTCGATGCGGTCTGTTCAGCACCTTGTTTTACCACATGAATCGCTTCCTTTAATTGTTCTCCAGAATGTAACGTCAATTCTGAAGAAACTTGTAGCTCTCCACCAGCTTTCTTAAGGTCTACCGTTGTATCTTGTATTTCATGAAGCATGGTACGCATATGAGTAATCATTGTTTCATAACTTTTATGGAGGGATATAAACTCTGGTAATGTTGTTTGTATAGCTGGAGCCTGCTGCAGATTGCCTTTTCTTACAGCTTCCATTGTCTTTCTCAATACCATTAAAGGCTTTATTACACTACGAACAAATAAAATGATGAAAAGGATAGTAATGATACTGCTTACAACAATAATAAAAAAGGTAAAATAAGCCATTTCATGAACTGGCCCCATGTATGAAGCAGTAGGAACAAGCAAAACATATATCCCTTGGATTTCTTTCATCTCTTGAAAGGTTATAGTATATTCCTCGTCATTTATTGTTCGATGAAACAAACCCTTATTTTTTTCTACGATATCATTTACTAATTGTTCGGAGATAACAGGCAATTCTCCCTTACTAACTTTAAAGGGGACTGCTTGTCCGCCTTCTATGTAAAAATAATGAGAGGTCATTCCATCATCGGCTAATTTCAATTTCTGTGACCGCACATTCGCTTCTAACTGTTGCTTAAAATAGGCATCATCACTGACATATAAAAACTTCAAATTATCCGCGATATAACCCATTAATTCCGTCTCTCGTATTAGACGATTTTCAATCGAAGTCATCGTCGTTTCTTTTGCTTTTAAGTATGAAATAACTCCTACTGCTATCATAGAAAATAATAGTAACGTAATAAACAGCATGAGTAATCGACTTCGTAAGCTTAATTTTTCCAATATCCGTTTGCTAACATGCGTAGTATTATGGAACCATTTTTGAATAACCTGCTTCAAGCAAACTCCCCCTGTATCATTGCTTCATTATCAACAAGTATATCAAGTAAGTATTAATTTTTTGTAAAGCAATCGTTAAAAATGGTTAATTTGAACCATGAAAAATGACACACGACGATTCCTAATTTAAAAAAGAGGTGGGGACAAAAGGATTTTGATCGAAGAAAAAACGAACATTGAAAAAATATATTCGTGTAATGAGGCTACTCCAGAAATAGCGTAGTTTATTGTTCGTCTTTAGAATGAACCATTTTCGTTATGTCCCACCCTCACCAACATCCATCTATCTCTTTTTCTTATCCACATACTCGTTTGGTTCGTTACCGCCGTGGGAATTACTATTCTTAAATGGACTTTTACGACCGTTGCGATGTTCTCCATGATTACTATTTTCCTTAAATTGATTGTTCTTATCAGCCATTATAAAATAACTCCTTTCTACGTAAGCTTTAGTAAAGGCGTTTAAAAGAGATATACATGAATGGTATTGCTTTAGGATCTTATTACAACAGGTAATATAATCCTGATGCTGCCAAAATACTCTTCTAAACAAGCCATTTATAGTCTTTGTAAGAGTAACTAAATTATTCCTTTTTTCGGCCATCTTACGAAAAGGATGAGTCGTCATTTTTCTCAAAACGTCCATTTATCGTTATAATAATAGTAGTAGAATGTTCTTTGGAAGGACTGTTCAACATGTTATCTTTAGAAATGCTCATCTTTCTCTTTTCTGCAATGCTCATTGTCGGAGTATTAGCAACCAAATTCTCCACTCGATTGGGCTTACCAGCCCTCGTGTTGTTCCTCTTAATTGGTATGGGCCTTAACAAATTTGTTTTCTTTGAAAATGTAGAGCTTACCCAACTAATCGGAATTATGGCTTTAATCATTATTTTATTTGAGGGTGGGACACAAACAAAGTGGGAACAGGTTCGGCCTGTCCTTGGAGCAGCAGGCTCGTTAGCTACATTAGGAGTCTTATTAACCACCATATTAACAGGCTTTGCTGCTATGTATATTCTTGATCTATCTTTACTTGAAGGAATGTTATTCGGGGCCATTGTTGGTTCTACAGATGCAGCTGCTGTTTTTTCCGTTCTTGGTAATAAAAATATCAATACGAAATTGACATCTACACTTGAAGCAGAATCCGGTTCCAACGATCCCATGGCGGTATTCCTTACTGTTTCCTTTATTGAGCTCATTCAAATACCCGAAACATCCATTTGGAGTACGATTGGTAGCTTCTTTATACAAATGGGACTTGGCTTATTAATCGGACTATTACTCGGTAAGCTAACCGTGATGCTTATCAATAATATTAAGCTTGATACTGCCGGCCTATATCCAACATTAGCTATTGGTATGGCTACAGCTACATACTTTCTAGCGGACTTTTTAGGCGGAAGTGGCTTATTAGCTGTTTATGTAATGGCTGTATTTGTTGGTAATAGTGATTTAATGTATCGTTTCTCTATCTTACGATTCAACGAAGGATTTGCATGGATGATGCAAATTGTCATGTTTATCCTCCTCGGACTACTTGTTTTTCCAAGTCAACTTACGGAAGTCTTTTGGCAAGGTATTATTCTCTCCATCATTTTAATGTTTATCGCGAGACCGATTGCTGTATTTATTTCCATGGTATTCATGAAATATAATGTTAAAGAAAAATTGTTTATTTCATGGGCTGGGCTAAAAGGAGCTGTTCCTATCGTTTTAGCCACTTATCCGATCATTGCTGAAGTAGATAACAGTGACTTAATTTTTAATGCGGTATTTTTCGTTGTATTAATTTCAGCTTTGGTTCAAGGAAGCACATTATCATGGCTAGCTACAAAATTAAAATTAACCGGCTATAAAAATGATCCTACTAAACCTTCAATGGAACTCATTAATCTAGGAAATACAGAAGCGGAGATCATGGAAGTCAGGATATTCTCTCAATCTCCGGCAGTTAATACATCATTAATAGATATAGAACTTCCTGACGAGACATTAATTATCGGTATTATTCGTGATAAACAGGTTATTACTCCTACTGGTAATTCCGTTATTTTAGAGAATGACATCTTATACGTATTGAGTAATAAGAAAAATAGAGAAAAATCAAAGAAGGTATTATTGGGTCAAAAAGAAAAGAAAAAGCCTGTCAAAACGGAAGCATAAAGTAAAACTTCAATCAGCAGGGATATTACTGCCAGTTAAATGTGGAATAAAAATGAGCTATGCCAAAGTAAACGAAAGAAGCAAAAAGCTGAACGATATTCGAAATGGTTTAATGAATAGTCGGATTCGTTCAGCTTTTTTGTTCTATATCATTTCCATGTTTTTAATAAACGCCTTTTAGTGGTACATAGATACTTTCTTTTAAACTTTCTTGCCTCGTATTTTAGTCGTTAGAAGTGAGCATTAAGTGTTACCCCTGCCCCTTTCGCATTTTCTATTCCTCTAAGATATACTTCCTTAAGGCATAGCCGACTCCATTGTTTTCATGATGCTTCGTAATGTAGGTGGCATGTTGTTTCACTTCATCCTCAGCATTTTCCATCGCGATACACATTCCAGCAATAGAAAACATAGGTACGTCATTATAATTATCTCCTATTGCCACTGTATGCTTTAAGGGAATATTAAAATAATCTGCCATCTGCTTTAAGCCATAGCCCTTATTCGCATTAGGATGAGCTATTTCTATCTTTTGTTTACCTGAGGATGTTATGGATATATCATTTCTATTTTTCAGAATACTTTGGAGTATATTCCTTTTTGGCTTTTCGAAAGAAAGAACAAATAATTTATATACCTCTAAATCCGTATAATCGATTTCATTATAATTAGAAACATGTAGTAAGCCGTGCTGCCTGTTTTGCATATCAATGATATGATCTACCCAATCGATTGCTACGTCTAAATCCTGTATTCCTCTTTTTTCTCGTTCAAGGATCCCACTAATTTGGCTTTCTACTAAAATCCCACCTTTCGTGTATATTTCAAAATAGACTAATTGCTGTTTAAGTATCTCGATGAGGTCACCTATAACATCACTTGTTAGGAATAAGTGATACAGAAGTTTATCATTATCATATGCTTTTGCACCATTACCTGCAATAATTGGACAATCTATAGCAGCACGCCTAAGAATCTCTTTTGTATCATGAACCGAACGTCCAGACGAAATCACGACAATGTCATCTTTCCTTTGGACCTCATGAATGGCCTGCACATTCTCATCAGAAATCGTTCCATTTTCGGAGAGAAGCGTCCCATCCAAATCTATAGCAATCAACTGCATCCTATTTTCCCCCTTTCATCATTGAAGCTAAATGATAGGGGACTGCCTTAATAGACATCCCCTATCTTGTCAATTTATGCTTCAATAATAGAAGGAACTACTTTTCCTTCACTTCCTACCATCCGTATTTTGGAAGCAACCATAGCTTTTGCAGCTTCTTTTGCTTTTTGTAAGTAGGCTCGTGGATCCAAACTTTCTGGTTCCTCTATAAAATGCTGTCTTATTGCTTCGGAATACGCATTTTTTAATTCTGTAGATACATTTACTTTAGCCATTCCTAGTGAAACACACTTCCGAACATCTTCCTCTGGTACAGCAGATCCCCCATGCAATACTAATGGAGTATCTACCAATTCACCAATCTGTTCAATCCTTGAAAAATCAATATTTGGTTCACCTTTATAAATACCATGCGCAGTTCCAATCGCCGGAGCTAGTGTAGGTACACCTGTCATTTGAACAAATTCCTTACATTCTGTTGGAACTGCTTTTTGTGCATCTTCTTCTGATACAACAATATTATCCTCTACTCCACCTACTTTCCCTAGCTCTGCCTCTACATTTACACCAAGTGAATCTGCTAAATCCATTACCTCCTGTGTTCTGCGGACATTTTCCGCAAATGGATGCATAGAGGCATCAATCATTACTGAGGAATAACCAGCTCGAATTGCCTGCTTAATCACTTCATAATCAGTACAATGATCTAAGTGTAAGCCAGTAGGAACATGATAATATTCGGAGGCTGCCTTAACAACTTTCACAATGTTTTCTGCACCGAGTGATTTTACCGTACCAACAGTTGTTTGCAATATAACTGGTGATCTCATTTCTGCAGCCGCTTCTAGTACCCAGTAAATACTATCAAATGAATGGACATTGAACGCTACAATTCCGTATTTTCCCTTTTTAGCTTGGTTTAACAATGGTGTAGTTGATATAATTCCCATTTTATATCTCTCCTCCTGAAATAGCAGTTGCTACAATATTTGCTAGCTGCTCGTTTGTTGTTGCATCAAGCATCGATTGTCTAACTTCTTCATCCATCAACGCGCGTGATAAGGCAGATAATGCCTGTAGATGGGTTGAACCAGCTTCTGATTTAGGTATTAACAGGGATAAAAAGAAGAATGCTGGTTGACCGTCAAAAGATTCCCATTCAATACCAGTTTCTGTGCGAACAATAATAATCGCTGGTTTCTCTACCGCTTCCGTCTGCGTGTGGGGGATTGCAAAACCATCCTGGAACCCAGTTGTACTTTGTAATTCTCTTTGTTTTAAACCTTCGATAATCGCTTCTGCTGAACTGGCGATCCCATGTTTTTTTGCAATGTCAGCAATCGCTTGAAATACACCTTGCTGTGAAGAAGCTGTCGCCTGAAGCTGAATAAAATCTTTATTAATTAAATGTTTCATACTGATCACTCCTCAATTGGCTTATTGTGTGCTGCTTTTTTTCGATATAGACCATATAGGAAAGCACCAATTAGTGAACCTACTAAAATAGATAAAACCCATTGGAAAGCTCCTGTAACAACTGGAAGAACTAAAAACCCACCATGCGGTGCTGGCACTTGAACGCCGAACATGTAAGTCATGATCGCTGCTATGGAGGAGCCGAACATAATAATCGGCAGGACAATTAAAGGGCTCTTAGCTGCAAAGGGAATAGCTCCCTCTGTAATGTGCGTCGATCCTAATATAAAGTTGACAGCTCCAGCGTTTCGTTCCTCTTTTGTAAAATATTTGGGAAAAATAACTGTAGCAAAAGCAATAATTAACGGTGGTGCAATACATGCTGCTGATACCCCTGCCATAAAATACAGATTTCCTTCGGATAATAATAGTGTCCCAGTAACATATGCCGCCTTATTAAACGGTCCGCCCATATCGAATCCACACATTGCACCGACAATTAATCCTAATAGTAATGGATTTGTTGATTGTACGGATGCTAGGAAGTCCATTAATCCTTCGTTTAAACTTGTTAATGGTTGGATAATTGGCGTCATAACGATACCAATTAGAAAGATTCCCAAAACTGGATACAAGAAAATAGACTTCAATCCATTCAATGAGTGCGGCATCTTTTTTAACAGTTTTTGCAGGAGAATAATGATATAACCTGCAATAAAACCTGCTAATATTCCGCCTAAAAATCCTGCTCCGCCTTCATCTGCCAATAGCCCACCAATGAAGCCAACAACCATCCCCGGCCTTTTAGAAATGGATTCGGCAATAAAAGCTGCCAATATCGGCACCATTAAACTAAAACCTAATCCACCAACTTGATTTAGCAATGCTGCAAATTCATTGTACTGCTCATGGTCCGGGTCAGCCGAATAGATACCGAACAGGAAGGAAACTGCAATGAGCACTCCACCCCCTACAACAAATGGGAGCATGTGTGATACGCCATTCATTAAGTGCTTATATATTGAATGAACCCATCGTCTATTTTGCTTGGTAGCCTGATCCCTCTCATCGACTTCCATTTTATCTGCCTCATTACCTGACTCTTGATAATCTGAGTCATAATAAGTAGAAGCTTCTTGATTAACTATTTGATTAATAAGTTCTTCTGGAGAACGAATGCCTTTCGAAACTGGTACATCGACTAAGGGCTTTCCATGAAATCGATACGCCTGTACATCCTTATCTGCAGCAATAATAACACCATCTGCTTCCTTTATTTCCTCAGGAGATAAGGCATTTTCAACACCAACCTGACCATGGGTTTCCACTTTAATCTCCACACCCATTTTTTCTGCAGCTTTTTTAAGCGCTTCTGCAGCCATAAATGTATGTGCAATACCTGTTGGACAACCTGTAGCTGCAACAATTTTCTTTTTAACCATACTTAATCCCCCCTATAATTAGTGATGGAAACTTGCTTCATAAGTTCTGCTATATTTGATAAGTCACTAAGACCTTTAGAAAAAGCCGTAGATGCTCCAGTAGCAACTGCATATTTTAACGTTACATCTAATGGAGCGTTTTCCATTGTTTTTGCAATAAACGCGGCGAGCAAAGAGTCTCCAGAGCATGCCGTATTTACTACTTCTCCAACTGGTGAACTAACGTTTACTAAATGATTGTCATTTAAGAAAATTGCTCCATTTCCTCCTCTAGATATAATGACGTTTTTAGCTCCCTTATATAAGAGCTCCTTACCATAAACGATTATTTCTTGCTCTGATAACGGCATATCTTTTCCAACTAAATGAGCAAGCTCTTCTTCATTTGGCTTCAATAAATAAGGACGATACGGAAGAGTTTCTAATACAATAGATGAGCTTGAATCAATTACAAGGTTAACGTCATTTTCAGCACAGATTTTGGCTATATCTACAAGAATACTCTCCTCTACTCCCCTAGGTAAGCTTCCTGAAACGATTAATATACTTCCCTTTGGAATAGTCTTTATTTTTTGTAGTAAGTTATCAACATCTTTTTGCCCAACTTCTGGACCTTGATTGACAATTTTATATTCCTCATCGGCATTTACAAACACATTAATTCGTGTTATTCCATCCACATTTATGAAATCACTGTTAATCCCTTGCTTAGTTAATTCTTCTTCAATAAATTTACCTGTAAATCCACCGATAAATCCTAATGCTGTATTTTCTATTCCCATTTTTTGAAGCATAATAGAAACATTGACGCCTTTTCCATTTGCTTGATAATCTTCATCAAACGTACGATTTACTCTATCTGGTTTCAAGTTGTCTATGGCTACGTATAAATCAATAGCTGTGTTCATTGTACAGGTATAAATCACAGCCTCACCCTCTTTCTTTGTTGTTAAGTAAAGTATCTCATATTCATTTATGTAAATGTTTTCAGCTTATGTAAACCTTTGCAGTGAAAGGATGCGAAGGTATGACAAACCTAGTAAATTTTAGTAGCGTTAATGAAGCTGCTTGCCACTATGGCGTTGTGAAAATATTAAGTGAAACTACTTAGCAGCAGGGGTCTTACTGGCAGTTATATGCGGGGAAAAAAGCTAAAAAAGGAATGAAGAAGCAATAAAAGACGAACGATTAATTAGTTGATAATAATTATCATTCGCCTTTTAGCGGTTTAGGAAAATATAAAATTTGAGCCTGTGTATAAATATGGACGTTTTGTCTATCCCACACTAATTGTTAGTACCACAAGGGTATGCCCTAAAAGTCCTTGAACCAATCGGACATTTAATGCAGTCATTCCCACACTTACCAATTTTGGTTTGTCTTTATTGCTTGAAGTCGAGGTCTTACTACCAGTTATATGTGGGATTACATGATTATTGTATTTTGAGTAAAGAAATTGTTTTTCATCCTAGCCTCAGACGATATTCAAAAAAAATTATGTTTCCCAATAATTAACGGAATGCTCCTTAGAAGAATAATCAATATCGGATTATCACAGAACTGCATTTATTTTTTTGTACGGATTACGTAAGAATCAAGAAGTATTCTAGCTATTACATTAAGTGAAAGTCTTGAACGAACTTCATATTCTGGAAAAAGGGAATGATCTGTTTTATACCCTAATAGAGTCATATCAGATAATCTACTAAGTGACGAGTCAACCTTGGTAGTTAGTGTAATCGTTGTTACTTGTCTCATATTTAAGTTTTGGCATGCCTCCACAAGCTCAGGTGTTTCACCATTTAACGATACAAAAATAGCTATATCATTTTTTCCTACTTTACGAGACTTCACACGAATGATATTAGGGTCTTCATGTGTTTCACATATTTTATCTAAAGCCTGTAATTTTACCATCATTTCTTTTGCAATCATTTCTGAAAAGCCACGGCTAAAAATATAGACTCGTTCTGCATTAAATATTTTTTGGACGGCATCTTCAATTTGACCAATGCTTTGTAGCTGGATGGTTTTCGTAACCTCTTCCTCATTTTTCTTAATTACCTGTTTAATATCGTCGTCAATATTTCCAAGCCAATCATGGGTGTCCTCCATTTTCTTGTCCTGTTTTAAACGATATTTAAAAGATGTATAGCCGTTATAGCCTATTTTCTTCATCAGTCTGACAATCGTAGCTGTAGACACATTTGCTCTTTCACTTAACGTAACAATTGACATGGTAGCTATCTCGTCAAGATGTTGGTGTATAAATTCCAATAAATAGCGCTCCGCTTGACTGAGCATAGAATAGGTTTGATGCGGAATATCAAATAAAGGTTTATCCATCATGAAAACCTCCTTCCTTAGTTATAGGAGTAAGGAAATCCTGTTATGTAACGGTATACCAGCTTTGGGTGTATTTCTATTGTTGTCTATGCTTATAGAAATATTACTATTATATCGTTCCGTTCGAATTAGTATCCTATAGAAAATGTACCCTATTCGTATAATGAAAGAATACCACATCGAGCCTACCAACTGCTACTTTAACAGCTAACAAGGCGATACAGAAAAAACCACTTTAGTTATGTTCCAACCTCATCACCATTCTCTTACTCTAGTCTTATCAGCAACTTATCGATTTCCATAATTTGTATTAGAAGAATAAAGTCCAGCTTCCAATCTTGAACTTTAACCTTGCTGACGCAGGAAATTATTCATTAGCACGGGCAAGGAAACTAATATAGGCGGATCATTTAAACGTGGTGCACGAAGTGTTACATACAGGTGTGGTACAGATGAACGAGGCTGCACTACAATTGGATGATGGATTTTAGCTCTTAGTGTAGTGTGTGGGAGCAAAATATCTGTTGCCTGCGAATCCCAAGTTACCGCAGTTGCCATTAAATAGTAACGACCTGGCTTCACATTAGAAAATGAAAATTCACCTAATGTCGACAGTAGTGTACCATATTTCGGCATTCCCTCTGGAATTGGCTTCGGAAACAATCCTATTAAAATAACTCCACTGAACGGAACTTCTGCATCAATTGTTCCTGTAACATAGTTATGTGCTTTTTTAACAATGCTTGTTTGTTTCCATGTCGCCAGTTGATTCAAGGATGTCAAATGCTTGTTCGCTACCTGTGGTGAATGACGAAACGCAGATGGTGACATACCTACCCGGTTTGAAAACCTTGTTGTAAAGGTACCAAGACTTTGCTGGCCGATCTCCATACCGATGTCACGGATACTTAAGTTTGTCTTTAACAATAAATCCTTTGCCTTCTGTAAACGAATAGAAGCAACGTAATAATGAGGGGGCAAACCAACATATGCTTTGAAGATACGGGAAAAATGATAAGGACTGTAAGCTGCATAGCGTGCTAATCGAGCAAGCGATAGGTCTTCATCAATATGCCTTTTTATATAAAATAGCACTTCATCCATTTCTGAAGAATAACTTGGCACGTTACGTTCCTCCTGACCTAAATACCTATTAATAGTATTCGATTTAAATCAAAGAATTCCTTTAAGCATTTCCATTATTTCATCGACAATTGAATTATTTTCTTATAAAATCAGAATAGAAAAAATTATTACAAGTAAAACTTCAATCAGTGGGAGTTTTGTTATCCCCACTGATGGTTAGTATCACAAAGGTATGACTTAAATGCCTGATGGGGGCTTACTACTGTAGCTATGTGTGGGATAGAAATGTACGTTTTGAAGATTAAGCTATTATGTAAAAGGAGTGTGGTGAAGTGAATAGTCCCATTAAAAATCAGGTTAATACAATATTTGTCAGCGTTAGTGAATTGCACAGATCGGTAAAATGGTATTGTGATTTATTAGGGCAGAAGTATCAAGCAGAACATCTAAACCAACCTGTTTATAAGCTTGATATCAATCATCATACGGGGTTGATATTAGATGCCGGGCCTAGAGGAAAAGTTCAAAAAGTTACTCCGTCTCCACACCCATTATACAACTTTCATACAGATGATATTCAAGCGGCATTTCGATTTGTAGAAAAACCGAACTATCAAATCACATCACCCATAACAGCGTTTACAGCCGTAAAAGATCCTGATGAAAATATTATTATGGTATGCAATGGCTGATCCAATAACGAATTCCGGAGGACTGCATATGTTCAGAATTCTTTTAGAGGGCTGGTTACCATTTATTCTAACAGGATTAATTACTGCTTCCATTATCATTCTTTTAGCAAGATACATGAATCGTGTAGGACTTTATATAATTACAACACTATTGAACTTCGCCAGTTTTGCATTATTCATCATTAGTATATTTGCGATTGGTCCCTGGACAGGAATGGGAATAGGGCTTTTTTCCATTTCTTTTCTAATTGGTGTTAACATGGGAATTGTCATTAGCTTCTTTATAAAGTGAAACTTCAATCTATTGGGGTTTTGTTTTCCCCCACTTAACCAATATTAGTTTCAATTGCTTGAAGTGGGGGGTATGACCAGTTATATGCGGATAAGAAAGAAATAGCGTGAGGTTGTATGTTATGTCACATGCAACCTTTACTTAACGATGTAATTCTGCTTTCATATCCCATGACGTTCCATTAAGCCCTACTTTTATAAAACCAAAGCGCTTGTACAGCTGTACAGCAGTATTATTGGGATCAACGCTTAATGATACTGCAGGATACCCAGCTATTGTGAGCCTTCTCAGCAATTCATTAAGAAGTAGCGTGCCAATTCCTTTCCCTCTATAATCAGGTAAAACTGCCATACTAAGCACAGGAGTATCATCAGCAATATAACCATGGTTTGATTTTTCTCATTAAATAAGCGCGTCCATATTGCGCCTACATGGTTTCCTGTCTCATCCAGGGCAATCAGAGCAATATCTCCATCTCTTCCCCAATTGCGAACATATTTCTCTAAGGCTGGATCTTTTATTATTGCTCTTGATGGTCGTTCCACACCTTCAGGAACATATATTGCTTGATAAAGCATCTCCCATAAGAAATCGATATCAGCAGCTGATCCAGAATGAATCGTATACTTTTCCATAAACACATCTCTCTTTCCTTAGTTAAAAGCCTTTAACTATATTGATAAAAGACACTGTTGAATTAATTCGATACTACTTAAGAGAATCCCTACCTGAGGCAAGTAAAATGGTAAATCAATTGAATCACATGCTTGTAGGAGTAAAGCTAGGGACTAAATGAAACAGTAAAAAAACTGAGCAAAATTCGCTCAGTCCTTATCACTACATGCTCAGATTTACGCTTTCTCTAGTAGCTATTATGGAATAATAGCT
>NZ_CANMAB010000048.1:0-28157 GCF_947495635.1 uncultured Virgibacillus sp.
TCCATAATAGCTACTAGAGGAAGCGTAAATCTGAGCATGTAGTGATAAGGACTGAGCGAATTTTGCTCAGTTTTTCTAGTATACATGGGGATTAATAAGAAGCAATTGATGAATAGTGTGTGACAAACGTTTATATATTAGTGCCCTTTAGATAAAGTAATAGGATTGGCATAAAATAACTATTGCATGAGTATACACAATATGTTATAAATATACATATTAATTAATAAATATGCATACAGGTGGGAAGCAAAATGAATGATCCATTATTTGAAAATATAACTAAAATTCATGGAGATTTATGTGAGATCAGCCGTTATCTATATGAACATCCTGAATTAGGGGACCGAGAGTATAAATCTATGAAACAATTAACAGATTTATTAGTCAGCCATGATTTTACTATTGAGACGGGTACAGCTGGTAGACCAACCGCTTTTAAAGCTGTATTTAATGGTGAGAAGCCTGGACCTGTTATTGCCTACTTAGCAGAGTATGACGCCTTACCAGAGGTAGGACACGGATGTGGTCATAATTTAATTGGAACAATGAGTGTAGGTGCAGGAATTATTCTTAGCAAGCAGGTAGCTGAAATTGGTGGGAGCGTTGTCGTTCTTGGTACACCAGCTGAAGAAACAAACGGAGCAAAGGTTCCTATGAGTGAGCAAGGTATTTTTAATGAGATCGATGTAGCAATGATGGTCCATCCAGGTGATCAATCGTATGAAAGTGGTGATTCACTGGCAATGGATGCTATTCAGTTTGCTTACTTTGGGAAATCCTCCCATGCTGCTGCTTCTCCTGAAAAAGGAATAAATGCTTTAGACAGTGTGATTCAACTATTCAATGGGATTAATGCATTACGTGAACATTTACCTGACGATGTACGAATTCATGGGATTATTGCTGAGGGAGGTAGTGCAGCAAATGTGGTACCAGATAAGGCTGTCGCTCAGTTCTATATTCGAGCAAAAGAGCGAGCTGTATTAAATGATGTCGTAACAAAAGTTATGAACATTGCTAATGCGGCTGCCATGATGACAGGTGCCAGATTAGAATCATCTAATTATGAACTCAGCTACGACAATATGATAACAAACAAGCAATTGTCTAACGTTTTCTCAAAGCATTTACAAGATATATCCGGTGTACCTGTACTTCCAGCGAAGCAGAGTTATGGATCCATTGACATGGGAAATGTTAGTCATGTCGTTCCAGCAATTCATCCTTATATCGGGTTGGATGAGCCTGGCTTAGTTGCACATACGAAGGAATTTGCTGATAAGACAATTACAGCAAAAGGGCAGCAAGTTATTGCGGATGGTGCATTAGCATTGGCTAGGACTGGCTATGAGGTCATTACAGACTCTGTCTTGTTAAAAGCAATACAAACAGAATTTCATAAATAATAACAACAGATAAAGAAAATGGGGCGAAAAACATGAAAAAAACAATAGGTATCATTTTTCTTTCTACAATAATCGTAGGTTTGTTATCAGCTTGTGGTAGTAGTGAAGATTCCACATCAAATAATTCAAAGTCTGCTGATGAGGAGGTATTGAAAATGGCAACCTCAGCTGATTTTCCTCCTTTTGAATCACGAGATCCACAAGGTAATTTTGAAGGATTCGATATTGACTTAGCGCATCTGATTGCTGATGAATTAGGGTATGAATTACAAATCGAAGATATGAAATTTGATGGATTAATTGGTGCATTACAGGCTAATAGAGTAGATATGGTTATGTCAGGGATGAGTGCTACAGAAGAACGTAAAAAAAATGTTGATTTCTCTACAGAATATCATCACTCTGGGGAAAGCTTCTTGACAGGTGCTGAATCCAATATTAAAAGCCTTGATGATTTAAAAGGAAAAACAATTGGTGTGCAGTTAGGTACGATTCAAGAAGAGGGAGCAGAAATCTTAGCAGATAAATACGATTTTGAAGTTAAAAAAGTGGATAATGCTGGTTTACTTGTACAGGAATTGAATTCGAATCGAATTGATGTTGGGTATATGGATAAAACGGTTGCCAAGGGTTATATCAACGAGCAAGGATTAAAAGGGTTTGATGATCCAACGACAAGCTCGCCTGGAATGGGCATTGCTTTCCCGAAAGGAAATGGACTTGTGGATGATGTGAATGATGTATTAAAAAAATTAGAGGAAGATGGAAAAATAAAAGAATTGGAAGAAAAATGGCTGTCAGATATGGAGTAGGCTAACGTCTATTCAATTAACCATAAGTTACAGCAAACGTTTCTATTTTGTACAAGATGCATGTAGGTAGCACGTTAGTAGTATTTGTAATTGGATAAACATCGTGGTTATCTCGATAATCGATTATTAGGATTTGCTGCCAACTACACTCTGTAATAACAACGAGAGAAAAGCGAGGTGATAAGGCATGAATTTGGATTTCAGCCAAATCGTGCCTTATATTCCTTTTATACTAGAAGGAATATGGGCTACATTAAAATTTGTTAGTGTTTCCATTGTGATAGGTTTTATCTTAGGTACAGTATTGTCATTATGTAAAATTACAAACATCCCTGTACTAAAATGGGTAGCGGATGCTTATACATCGATATTCCGCGGAACTCCCCTCATATTACAGCTTATGATTATCTATTATGCTGTACCACAATTAACTGGTTATAATATATCTGCATTTCTATCTGCTGTGTTAGCTTTTGGGCTGAATTCTGCTGCTTATATCTCAGAAATTATTCGTGGTGGTATCCTTGCAATTGATAAAGGACAGACGGAAGCTGCTGAGGCTTTAGGCGTTCCGTATAAGCCAATGATGTTAAATATTATCTTACCACAAGCTTTTAAAAATATACTGCCTGCAATGATGAATGAGTTTATCACGTTAACAAAGGAATCAGCACTTGTTTCTACAATTGGTTACTTAGATATTATGCGAAGAGCACAAATTGCTGGCGCAGATTTATACCGGAATTTTGAAGCATTATTATTTGCTGGACTAATTTATTGGGTAATGGTTTATATACTTACTTTACTAGGTAGATTGATAGAACGGAGGCTTCGTCAAAGTGATTAAAGCAAAGAATCTTACAAAAGTATTTGATAAAAATATAGTCTTAGATCAAATTTCTACAACCATTCATCAAGGAGAAGTTGTAACGATTATTGGTCCATCTGGTTCGGGAAAATCAACATTTTTGCGCTGTCTAAATTTATTGGAAGACCCAACGGAGGGGCAAATATATATAAAAGAAAAAGAGATTACGAAGCTTAAAACAAATAAATTAGAAATTCGTAAAAACATCGGGATGGTTTTTCAACATTTTCATTTATTTCCACATATGACGGTGTTAGATAACGTTAGTTATGCACCGCAAAAGGTGAAGGGTGTAGAAAAACGAGAGGCAGAAGCAGTTGCAAGAAAGTTATTAGCTAAGGTAGGGTTAACAGATAAAGAGAATACCTATCCGAATCGATTATCTGGTGGGCAGAAGCAGCGAGTGGCAATTGCTAGAGCTTTAGCAATGGAGCCAGAAATTATGTTGTTTGATGAACCTACCTCCGCATTAGATCCTGAAATGGTTAAAGAAGTACTAGATGTAATGAAGGATTTAGCAAAGACAGGGATGACGATGGTAATTGTGACACATGAAATGAATTTTGCGAAGGAAGTGGGCGATCGTGTGCTATTTTTAGATAACGGTAAGCTGGTAGAGGAGGCGGTACCGTCCGTTTTCTTTGACAAGCCTACTACAGATCGTGCGAAGGTTTTCCTAGAAAAAGTACTTTAAAAGAAGATATGGACATAAGTGTATGTTAGATAATAAAAGTCGAACAATCATTCGATACGTTTTGGTACCAACCCCGGGGAAGTTAGAGTGAAAAATCTAACTTCTGGGTGTAACCACCAATTCGTTCTTATTCGCCTAGTGAGGTTTCATGTACAATATGCACAGTCTCTGCGGATCTATAAAATATGCTGGGCTAGCTCTGATATTATCAATCCGAAAATGTCATTTAGTCGGATGACGAGGTCGAATTTCCTAATAGAGGGAATCTGGAGCTTGTATCTATTTAAAGTTGTACATAAAAAAAGATGGTTATCCTTGTAAAGCTACCTCAATATCTGTTTTGATCTGTTCTGGTTTTGTTTGTGGAGCATATCGATTAATTACTTCCCCTTGTTTGTTTACTAAGAACTTGGTGAAATTCCATTTGATCTGTTTCGTAAGAAAACCTTTAGCCTCTTCTGTTAAATAGTTAAAAAGGGGATGGGCATTTTCACCTTTAACATCAACCTTACTAAACATTGGAAAGGTAACTCCATAATTAATCTGGCAGAATTCCGAGATTTCTCCTTCTGTTCCTGGATCCTGATTATTAAACTGATTGCAAGGAAATCCAAGTACTTGAAATCCTTGATCCTTGTAAGCATTGTATACGTTTTGTAATCCTTCGAGCTGTGGAGTAAATCCACATTTGCTTGCTGT
The DNA here is from genome assembly GCF_947495635.1 of uncultured Virgibacillus sp. Taxonomy (NCBI): domain Bacteria; kingdom Bacillati; phylum Bacillota; class Bacilli; order Caryophanales; family Bacillaceae; genus Virgibacillus; species uncultured Virgibacillus sp. The sequence continues at coordinate 4,483 of NZ_CANMAB010000048.1, forward strand.
ATTTACAATTAACAATACCTCACCTCGGTAATCGCTTAATGACTTTTCTTTACCACCTATCATTTTAGCTTGAAATTCATAGACACTCATAAAAAAGCCTCCTTTTAAAAAAAGGATAGCAAGTTGATGTGGGCATGTCAAAGCGGGGATTACATAGTTTTCCCCACAAAGAATAGCTTCCTAACACCAAATGTTTCTCTTTAATAGGGGGTGAATCGCTTTTGAAGATAGGAAGATTTTCTTTATTATGGAGAATATCATTATTAAAAAACTTAACAATAAGCACGCCCGATTAGAAAGATAGCGACTGGAGTGAGTCAACGGAGATAAAGGAATCACGGTGAGCTTGTAAACCGATAATGACTTAGATTAGGGTAATTCGTGAAGTCACCTCGTTTCTGGGCGCTGAGTTGGACGTGGCTCAATATGTTCATATTTATCACATAGTCAAATTTTATAATTTCCTAGACTACAAAAAAGCCCCCAATTGTTCATATGACAACAATCAGGGGCTGAATGAAAATGTTAAATTTCTTGCTTTAATGTTTCACCTAGTTTTTGCAAGCGTTCTTCTACCTCTTCTTGTGATAGCTCATGTTCTTTTACATACAAGTTCCGAGGGCTAACACGGCACTCATGCGTACAGCCTCGTAAATATTTGTGCTCATTTTCTTCTGAGCAGAGAATTTGTTTATTACATTCTGGGTTTGCACAGTTTATATATCTTTCGCACGGTTCGCCATCGAAATAATCCACGCCGACTACTACGTGTTCTTTTTGGTTTACTGGTACGGAAATACGTTCATCGAATACATAGCATTTACCATCCCATAATTCACCTTGCACCTCAGGATCCTTACCATACGTAACGATTCCACCGTGTAATTGATTAACATCTTCAAATCCTTCTTCTAACAGCCAACCAGAAAACTTCTCACAGCGGATACCACCGGTACAATAGGTTAGGACCTTTTTATCCTTAAACTGATCCTTGTGTTCACGAATCCACTCTGGTAATTCACGGAAGGTTTTTATATCTGGGCGAACTGCTCCGCGGAAATGTCCTAAATCGTATTCATAATCATTCCGTGCATCAATAACGATTGTGTTTTCATCCTGCATTGCTTCGTAAAATTCTTTCGGAGATAAATGATTACCTGTAGTTTCTAAAGGGTTTATATCATTTTCTAATCGAAATGTCACTAGCTCTTTACGAGGACGAACATGCATTTTTTTGAAGGCGTGATCTGCAGCCTCGTCAATTTTGAATACCATGTCTGCAAAACGAGGGTCCTGATGCATTGCTTCCATGTATGCTTCTGTTTGTTCGATTGTACCTGAAACAGTACCATTGATCCCTTCTTGGGCTACTAAAATTCTACCTTTTAATCCCAATTCCTTACAGAATTTCAGATGTTCCGCAGCATAACCTTCAGGGTCATCAATTTGAACATACTGATAGTACAATAATACTTGATAATTATTGTTTTTCTCCATGTTGTTTACCACCTATCATTTATATTTGCAAGATACAAATGTTTGGTAGTCGATATTCAATTTTTTCTATCTTGCAACAGATATTATACCAATGTTTCATAAGAAATTCAAAATGGGTTTTATTTAGATGCATTTCAGTTTCTTTTTGCTGTTTGAAAAGGGAAGCTCACTAGCACACTTTTGATTAATTTAGATAAATTCTTTAAAAATAGGGTCTGTTTGTAGAATATCAAGAATCTGATTTGTTACAAAAGATGTATTATTCTCCTCATTCCATAAGACGGAGGTAGAGCTGAATAATTCAATATTATTGAGTTTTAATATTTTGATTTTATTATTCTCTAGTAAACTCGTCATATCAGATGGCATTAGGGAAACACCTAAATTATTGGATACAAGATGATAAATAGATAATAATGCTGAACCAGTACATAACTTTTTTGGAGAAAACCCAGCAGTAAGACACGCTTTATCTAGTAGAAATTGTAAAGGATTCGTATGATCATCACTGTAATGAATAAATGTTTCGTTTTTTGCGTCTTGGAGGTCTACAGAATCTCTTTGGGCTAATGGGTGATTTTTTGCTACAACTAGTCGTAATGGATATTTTTTAAATTCGAACAGCCTTAAATCGTTGTTTAGGAACTCTTCTTTATAAATAGGAGTTCGAATGAAGGCAAGATGATAGTGCTTTTGTTTCATAAATTCAATAGCCTTCGCTGACGTAGTTTCATGTGTATAAACGTCGATATCTGGAAAATCGGTTAGCATTTTTATTAATAGTTTAGGAATGAAAATACTTGCTGCTGATGGCACAGCAGCAATTTTTATTTTTGCCTTAGGAATCATTTTTTGTGTAGTCATGAAATCTAATGTCATTTCAATATCGTTGAATGATGTAGATAGCTTGTTGAAGATAAAGGCCCCTTCTTCTGTTAGAGCTACTTTTCTAGTGGTACGATTTAATAGCTTAAACCCTAGTTTACGCTCGAGATCAGAAATTTGTTGGCTTAAGCCAGGTTGGGATATGTGTAAAGCCTTGGATGCCTCGCTAAAACTAAGATGCTTTGCAACTTCTATAAAGTATCGTAATGTTTGTAGACTCATGTAAGGGCTCCTCTTATGTGCTTATATAAGTACTGTATTAATAACTATTGATTATAATATTATAAAAATTATATATTTTTATAATTCTATCGTCAATATTATAATGATTGAAACTAGAGCTCTTAAAACAGGCTTTCTAATCAGGTCAAACATAATCGTATTAAGGAGTGCCAACTATGCATAATAATAAGTGGTCTATTTTTGAATCCTATGTCAATCAGCTCATGTTGGATGGGCATGTGCCGGGTGCAGCTGTCGCTGTCTCGAAAAATGGGGAAACTATATATATGAATGGTTTCGGTTATCGAGATGTGAAAAATAAAAAACTTGTTACTGTAGATACGATTTTTGGTATCGCCTCCATAACGAAATCCTTTACAGCATTAGCAATTATGAAATTAGAGTCGGAAGGAAAGCTATCAGTTGATGACCCCGTGATTAAGTATTTACCAGATTTCCAATTGAAAACGGAAGATATGTCTCAAATAAAGATACACCATTTGCTATCCCATACAGTAGGACTTCCGCCAATTGAGCGTTATCAAGAATTAAACCGCTTTCATGAGCATATCTCCTATTTAGCAACTATTCATGAACGTCCTTTAGGTAAACCGGGAGAATATTTGAGTTACTGTAACGATCTATATTTATTGTTAGGTGCCATCATTGAGAAAGTGACTGGAAGACTATTCCGGAAATACATGATCGAAGAAATTATAGCTCCACTAGAAATGCATCGTACTACATATAGTACCGAAGATATTAAAAAGTTCGGGAATGTAACGGTGCAGTATGACTATGATCCTGTTGCGAAATCATTTCAATCCAATCCTTGGGAAAACCTTGGTAATTATGAAACAAGTGGAGGGCTTCGTTCGACGGTCGTGGATTTGATAAAGTATGGAAATGTCTATGTAGATACACTTGCTTCAGAACAATCAACTTGGCAGCATATAAACTATCAAAAGATGTGGAAGCCAGTTTTTCCAATTGGTAAAAATGAATGTTATGGATATGGGGTAAGAACAGAGCAAGATTATTTTGGATATCAGCTAGTAAAGCATGGTGGGAGTTTGCCCGGTGTTTCTTCATATTTTGGTTTTATACCAGAAGAGAAAATAGTAGTAGCAGTTCTGACAAATGTTTCTAGTGGTCCGAAAATAGACATCTGGAAAGCTGCGCTACATACAGCTTTAGGGATACCAATTAAACAGAAGAAGAAGGAAGCGCCTGACTATCATCTTTCACCTAAGGAACTTCAAGCATTGATAGGTACTTATGCGACGAACAAGAAGGGAAGCCGATTAGAAATTCGAATCATAAATAATGTACTCGTTGCTGAAACCAACGGTCATTCATCTGTTGTTAAGGCTATTGATTATCAGACTCTAGTAATAAAAGACAGTGGAAAAGTAGTGAAGTTTTTTATAGACGACAATGGTGTTGCTTGGGCAGCATTTATCAATTTAAGAATGCTGCCGCGTGTTGAAGGAGCTGCTGTCTAATACTTGGAGGAGCTAGATATGAATGTTATTGATACACATTGTGATGCATTGGTTAAAATGCAGGTTGCTAAACGGGAGAGAGATCAAATACTGAAATATAAGGATTCCAATCAATTAACTACAAATCTATTGGAGTTGCAAAAAGGAAAGGTAGTTGTACAGTTTTTCGCAATATTTATCAAACCTTATGTACCTGCTGAAAAGAAATGGGAATATGCATTAGAACAGATAGAAATCTTCCATTCCGAAATCATTGGTAAGAACCCGACGATGAAACATATTAAACATTGGCAAGATATTGATACGCTTAAGAAAGGGGAAATTGGTGCAATCCTAACATTAGAAGGCGCAGAGCCCTTTGGAAATGAACTAGATAAATTGGAATATCTGTACAGTGCTGGGATTTTATTAATTGGTTTAACATGGAACCATGCCAATCTCTGTGGAGATGGTGCAGGAGTAGCGAATGCAGGTGGTTTAACTCCGTTAGGAAAAGAAGTTATTAAACGAAATAATAAGAATGGTGTTTTTACAGATGTATCTCACGCTTCTGTAAAGGGATTCTGGGATACAATTGAAATCGCTGATTATCTCATTGCCAGCCATTCCAATGTGCGTAGTATTTGTGATCACCCTCGTAATCTATATGATGACCAAATTAAAAGTATGCTAGATTGCCAAGGGCTTATTCATGTAGTATACAATCCCCCCTTCATAAATAAAAAGCGCGTCACAACTATTGCTGATTTAATCAAGCATATTGACCATCTATGCTCACTAGGGGGTGTGAATAATATCGGGTTTGGTTCTGATTTTGATGGAGTTAAAACGTTTGTGAACAAACTTGAAAGAGCATCCCATTACCAGAATTTAATTAATGAATTGTTGAAATTTTATACAGAAGACGAAGTAAAAGGGTTTGCCTATCAAAACTTCCTACGGCATCGACCTTTACGTACAACCAACAACTTATTTGTTTGATGAATAAATTTTAAGTGAGGTGTTAATTTGTTGGAAAAATTATCGGATTATTTAAAAATAAATGGAGCTGAACAACCAAAGAAAGTACCAAATAGTAATAAAATCACTTATGTGCATCGAGGTAATGGCTTGCCGCAACTATATGAATTCGATCTTGTAACGAGAGAAGAAAGGCCGTTCGTGTTGACGGACGGAAGAGTGCTCTCCGTGAATCATTCCAAGAGCGGAATGTATACGGTTCTAGGCATAGATTATAAAGGAAACGAAAAAAAGCAATTATTTCTCTATCATCAGCAAACGAAAAAATTAAAGAGACTCGTATACGCTTTAGACCATTTTCATACTTTTGGAGACTTTTCTCCTAATGAAAAGAAAATAATCTATACTTCTTATCAAAAAGAGGAGCAAGGCTACCACGTCCACATTATAGATGTAGAAACAGAGAAAGGAGATCTTCTTTTTCGTTGTGAAGGTGCATGTACCGTCGTTAAATGGATGAAGGATTGCGATCATGTAGTAGTACAACTACAGGAAACGAATATTGATTCCTCTTATTGGATAATTAATTTACAAGACTTATCTAAGGTAAGAATTGGAGTAAAAGATAAATTAGCTCGTTATCAATCCGTAGTATTTTCAAAAAATCAGGAGAAAGGCTTTTTGCTTTCAGATGTTAATAGTGAATATATGCATTTATATCAATTCTCATTATCTCATCCACAAGAGCTCATTCCTGTTATTCAATCCATTCCATGGGATATAGAGGAGATGAAACTTTCAAAGGACGAAACAAAAATAGCTCTCACTGTTAATCAAGGTGGAGTTTCACTCATCTACGTATATGACATTGCCAATAACAGCTTAAAAAAGATGGAAGAATTACCAATTGGTGTAACATCACATATCACATGGCTGGATAACCGTTCCTTCTTTTTTCTGTTAAAAGGACCACAAATGCCTGGGGAAGTACATATCTACGATCTTCTAAAGAGGACATTGACACGATTGACGGATACTGGTTATTCCGATGCATTACAGCTAAGAAAATACAATCCGGAGATGTGCGCATTTAAATCGTTTGATGAGCTGGAAATTCCCTATTTCTATTACGCAAATAGTAAAAATCCAAAAGGTGCCGTTATTTATGTTCATGGTGGGCCAGAAAATCTATCCAGAGTGGACTTTAATCCAATTCTCCAAGGACTCGTTCATATGGGGATTTCCGTATTTGTTCCAAATATACGAGGGAGTAAGGGTTTTGGGAGGAAATATTTATCCTTGGATGATCGAAGAAAGCGTTTAGATGCAGCGAAAGATATTAAGGCTCTTGCTCAGGTTGCTTTTGATAAACACGGTATTCAGAAAGACAAGCTGGGCATCATGGGAAGAAGCTACGGTGGTTTTATCGTCAATACGGTCATTGGACATTATCCGAACTTATGGTCAGCAGCAGTATCCATTGTTGGTATATCACATATTCGTACATTTTTAGAGAAAACCGGTTCTTATAGACGGTTATTAAGAGAGTACGAATATGGGTTTTTATCAGAGGACAAGTCCTTTTTTGATGAAATATCCCCTCTTTGCCATGCGAAGCAGGTGAGTGTGCCTCTTTTGATGTGTCATGGACAAAATGATAGTCGTGTCCCAGTTGAAGAATCGAAGCAATTTAAAGAGAAATTAACGAAATTGGGTAAGGGTGTGACACTAATTATCTCTGAAGAGGATGGCCATCAAATGGGGGGACAGACCAGTAGTATGGCTAGTTATCAATCGATGCAATTTAAGGTGGGAGAATTTTTTGATAGATACTTAAACTAATGGGAAGTAATTTTATGTCAATATAGGGAGGAATGTTATGTACATCATTAGACGTGTCTTTACGATGTTATTAACTGTATGGGTAATTGCGACATTGACATTTATTTTGATGAAGCTGATTCCCGGAGATCCTTTTTCTACAGAAGAAGGAGCGCTACCAGAAGAGGCACTTGAAAATCTATATGCGAAGTATGGCCTTGATGACCCTTTACCAATTCAATATCTTACATATATGAAGAATTTATTGACGTTTGACTTAGGAATCTCTATGGAGGGTAGTGGAAGGTCAGTAAATGATATTATTGCTTCTGGTCTGGGGGCTTCAGCGACACTAGGACTACTAACGCTACTTATCGCCTTAGTATTTGGTGTTACGTTAGGAATTATAGCTGCTTTATACCATAATAGTATTTTTGATTATACAGCAATGGTAATAGCAACAGTTGGAATTTCAGTACCTAACTTTATACTTGCACCACTATTAATGAAATTCTTAGCCGTTGATTTACAAGTATTTCCTGTTGCGAATTGGGGAACGTGGCAGCATGCTGTGCTACCATCGATAGCTTTGGCATCTGGGCCATTAGCAATTATAGCCCGTTTTGTCCGCTCGAGTATGCTTGATGTTATAAATCAAGATTATATGAAAACTGCAGATGCAAAGGGGTTACCAACATATCGTATCCTCTTTTTGCATGGTATCCGTAATGCCATATTACCTGTTGTATCTTTTATTGGACCACTATTTGTATCTTTAATTACAGGCACACTAGTGATAGAACGCATATTCTCTGTACCGGGTATTGGACGGTACTTTGTGGATAGTATATTTAACCGAGACTACACGGTAATCATGGGAACTACTATTTTTTATAGCGTTATTCTAGTTGTTGTCTTATTTTTAATTGATGTTTCCTATCGATTTATCGATCCACGGATTACATTGACTAGTAAAGGAGGATCATAGATGAGTAAGGAAGCAAGGGAATTATTATTTGAGCCAGTTAAGCAACAAGATCGATTATCTGAAAAGATCGTTCGACCAAGCTTATCTATTTGGCAAGAAACGGCTATCAATATATTAAAAAATAAACTAGCGTTACTTGGTATAGCATTACTTCTTATCATCACGTTTTTTGCAATCGCAGGGCCGTCTATGGTTCCTTATTCCGCCTCTGAACAGGAGCTTAGCAAGAATAATCTTCCTCCATCTAGTGAGCATTGGTTTGGAACAGATGATTTGGGGCGTGACGTATGGGCGCGTACTTGGCAGGGGGCAAGAGTTTCTCTAACCATAGGTTTAGTGGCTGCTTTATTAGATTTAATTATTGGTGTAACCATTGGTGGCGTATCTGGATACATGGCTGGAAAGGGGAAAAAGGGTGACCGAATAGATAATATATTAATGCGTATCGTTGAGGTGCTATATGGTATTCCATACTTACTCGTTGTTATATTGCTGATGGTAATTATGGAGCCAGGCATGCTAACAATTATTATTGCTTTGTCTGCCACGGGTTGGGTTGGCATGGCTCGAATTGTCCGCGGTCAAATCCTACAATTAAAATCCCAAGACTATGTACTAGCTGCAGAAAAGTTAGGTACGAGTCATGCCAAGATAATTAGAAAACATTTAATTCCGAATACGATGGGGATCATCATTGTTAATCTTACATTTTCAGTTCCATCTGCTATATTTTCTGAATCTTTCCTAAGTTTCCTGGGGCTGGGTGTTCAAGCTCCCTTTGCGAGCTGGGGTACGATGGCTAATGATGCATTAGGAGTTGTTATTGGTGGACAATGGTGGAGGCTTTTCTTCCCCGCTCTTATGATCTCGTTAACGATGTTTGCATTCAATGCTTTTGGCGATGGATTGCAAGACGCTTTAGATCCAAAGGTACGCAAAAAGGGAGGAAAATAACGGTATGTCTTTATTAGAGGTGAATAATTTAAAGGTTAACTTTAAAACTTATGGTGGCACGGTTGATGCCGTAAGGGGAGTCTCCTTTAATGTTAATCACGGAGAAACAGTAGCTATTGTTGGCGAGAGTGGAAGTGGAAAAAGTGTAACTGTACAAGCAATTATGGGGTTAATAGCTCATCCAGCAGGCAATGTACAAGGAGGAAGTATTCGATTTAAAGGAAAAGAATTATTGAAATTAAATAAAAAACAAATGCGGGAAATAAAGGGAAAGCAGATGAGCATGATTTTTCAAGATTCCATGACATCATTAAACCCAACCATGCAGGTTGGCAAGCAAATTTCGGAAGGATTAATCTATCATCAAAATGTTTCCAAGCGAGAAGCAAAGGTAAGAGCGATTAAAATGCTTAAAGAGGTCGGTATTCCAAATGCTGATAAAAGGTATGAACAATATCCGCATGAGTTCAGTGGAGGAATGCGACAACGTGTAATGATTGCAATCGCGCTCGCTTGTAATCCGGATTTGTTAATAGCAGATGAGCCGACGACGGCATTGGATGTAACAATACAGGCACAAGTTCTCGAATTATTACAAGATATTCAAGAAAAAAAAGATACTTCTATTATCTTAATAACACATGATTTAGGGGTAGTGGCCGAGGGTGCGGATAAGGTGATTGTAATGTATGGTGGGATGATGGTAGAGAAATGCAGTGTCCACGAACTATTTTTTAATCCGAATCACCCTTATACATGGGGCTTATTAGAATCGATTCCAAATGTTTATCATGAAAAAAAAGAAAGACTGAAGCCAATTGAGGGATCTCCACCAGATCTATTTTCACCACCGAAAGGGTGCCCTTTTGCTCCTCGTTGTAAATATGCGATGAATATTTGTATGGAAGAAGTTCCTGATCTTTATGACATTGCCGAAGGTCACTCATCAAGATGCTTTTTAAATGATGAATTGGCTCCGAAGATAGCGGAGTTTTCAGATGCGGAGGAGCTTGTATGAATCAAGGAATTATTCAAACAATCGATATTAAAAAACACTTTGCCATAGGCAGGCAGCAGTTAGTCAAATCAGTTGATGGGATTTCCATAGAGATTTATCAAGGAGAAACATTTGGGTTAGTTGGTGAAAGTGGAAGTGGAAAATCTACATTTGGAAAAACAATTGTTGGTCTGACAAACCCTACTGAGGGAGCTGTCTATTATGAGGGTAGTAATGTAAAGGATCTATCAAAGAAGGAACAGCAACGAGTTAATCGGGAAGTTCAGATTATTTTTCAAGACCCCCAAGCCTCTTTAAATCCACGAATGCAGGTAGGGGATATCATAGCTGAAGGAATAGATGCACATGGCTTAGCAAAGGGCAAACAAAGAAAGGAGCGAATCTATGATTTATTGGAAAGAGTAGGGATGAATCCTGATGTTGTAAAGCGCTATCCCCATGAATTTAGTGGAGGACAAAGGCAGCGTATTGGAATTGCTCGAACACTGGCGGTTAAGCCTAAATTTATTGTTGCAGATGAACCAATATCTGCATTAGATGTTTCCATTCAAGCACAGGTTCTAAATTTACTTAATGATTTAAAAGATTCTGAAGATCTAACCTACTTATTTATTGCCCATGATTTAAGTATGGTTAAGCACATCAGTGACCGAATAGGTGTTATGTATCTAGGGAGTATGATGGAATTAACAAATAGTCAGAAACTATTTAACGAACCCAAGCATCCTTATACTCAGGCACTTTTATCAGCTGTTCCTGTGCCAGACCCAACAATTTCAAGAAGAGATAGGATCGTGTTACAGGGAGATCCACCAAGTCCAGTGAACCCGCCAAATGGATGTAAATTTCGCACAAGATGCCCACATGCAATGGAAATTTGTTCTTTAAAAGCCCCGGAATGGAAGGAAATACAGTCTGACCACTGGACAGCCTGTCATCTATATTCATAGTATATTGAAGGAGAAAGAATATGATCAACTATTGAAAGAAGTACGAGTAGAACAAAATGCAGATAAACGCTTTAAGCTATTACATCAAGCAGAAGCAATATTAATGGAGGATTTACCTTTTATGCCATATTATTTCCTCTCATCAAATTATTTACCATCACCAGAAATAGAGGGAATTGTTTACTATAATCATAAATCACCAGTCTTTAAATGGGCTAAAAAAAATTAATAAATGAAAGTGTCGAGGAAGCATATTAAATATGATGGAGGGGGCAGGAAAATGAAAAACAAGTTGATTGTTATTCTATTTATATGCGTAGCTATGATTATGGCAGCTTGCTCAGAAGGAGAGAATAAATCAGGAGCCGAAGGATCAGTAAAGCAAGAGCTTGTATTAAATGCTGGTTCTGAACCAGCTAGTCTTGATCCGGCACTGAATACATCCGTTACTTCTGGATGGATTTTAGATCATATGTATGAAGGTTTATATACGCGCGATCAAGATGGAAATATCACGCTCGGAGTTGCTGAGGATGTAGAGGTGTCAGAAGATGGCACTGTATATACATTTAAGATTAAAGAAGATGCAAAATGGTCCGATGGATCGGATTTAACGGCTGAAGATTTTAAGTATTCTTGGGAAAGGGTATTAAATCCAAATACAGGAGCACGATTTGCGTACTATTTATTTGTCATAAAGAATGCTGAAGCATATAACAAAGGGGAAGTAAGTGTAGATGATGTAGGAATAAAAGTAATTAATGATAAAACGTTGGAGGTAACTCTTGAGTCTCCTACTGCGTTTTTAGATAGTCTGATGACCATTTGGACTTTTTATCCTGTAAAAAAAGATATTGTTGAAGGGAATGAAAATTGGACGTTAGATGCTAAAAATTTCGTAACAAATGGTGCTTTCTATATGACGGAATGGGAGCATGACAACAAAATTATCTTATCTAAAAATGATGACTATTATAGTCAAGATGACATCACTTTAAAACAAATTACATTTGAAATGGTCGACGATGCGACAACCGCGTATCAATTATATCAAACTGGCGATCTAGATTTTATCAGTTCCATACCTACAGATCAATTATCTGCTGTTAAGGATAGTGATGAATATATTGAATTTCCATATTATTCTACAGCGATGTTCATATTTAATGTAAATAAAGAACCATTTACGAATCGAAAGGTAAGACAGGCGTTTGCCATGGCAGTTGATCGAAAGTCTCTAGTTGAAAATGTTGGACAAACTGGAGAAACACCAGCTTTTGCTATGGTTCCACCTGGGGCTGACACACCTGATGGGGATTTTCGTGAGCTTGGTGGAGATTATTTTAAAAAAGATTATGATCAAGCAAAAAGATTAATAGAGGAAGCAATGGAGGAAGAAGGCTGGTCTGAATTTCCTGAGGTGACATTAATGTTTAGTACCTCAGATAATAATAAGAGGTATGCGGAAGCAGTACAGGAAATGCTCAAGCAGAACCTAAATATAGATCTTAAGTTAGCCAATCAAGAATGGAATACGTATTTAGATACGTTAGGGCGTGGCGATTATCAAATGGGGAGAATGTCTTGGACGGGTCTCTATATTGATCCAGCAGTGAATCTAGAATACTATCTAGGTACTAGTACGAATAACCGGACGGGTTGGGTCAATGATCAATATGATCAGTTATTAAAGGATGCTCAAGTAGAACAGGATATTATGAAGCGCTTTGAACTATTGCATGAAGCTGAGGAAACATTAATGACCGATTTACCTTTTATGCCTTTATACTTCCTAACCAAAAACTATTTAACATCAACAGGCGTCAAGAATGTTGCATACTATGAAAATCGGAGCCCTGTATTTAAATGGGCTAAAAAAACGGAATAAAAGATTGATACAATGTGTGGAGCCAATGACATCCAGTTATAAGTTGATTGGCTCCTAAGGTGGTGTAAGCTTGCTGAAGCATGTTTTCTTTATATTAGCGTGGTTTTTCATTATCATCGTATTAAAGGATATTCTATTTATTACGGACATTGCTTTTATAGTCGGTCTTATTTCTTTACTAATAGTTGCTATCATTCATTTAACAAACAGTGAATTGTTTTATTTGTTTTTTAAAGGTTTTCGAATTATCTGGGAATGGGTAACTCCAGAAAATAGAGGGATGAAAAGAACGGAAGAGATGGTTAAACAAGATTATTCGTTGCAACGATTTAAAAAGAGCTTTCACCAAACGGTTCAAAAATTATTAATATGGACAGGTGTCTATTCGATAGCTATTTCTATCTTTCTTTCTATTCTCCAAGCTTATAACTAGTAAGCGGAGAGCCTAAGAAAACAGTATTGTTAACTGCTATTTTTTGTAGTTGACAATACTGTTTTTATTGCATACAATTTCACTTATATATAAGAAGATTACAATCTAGGCTATTCAATGCAAAGGGCGGGTATTTATGCATCAGCAAAGCAGAAGGCTCCGAATCATTTTAAATTGTGCTATATTTGCTGCGTTAACAGCTATATTGGCTCAAGTGGAAATTCCATTACCACTCATTCCTATTAGTGGTCAAACGTTGGCAGTCGGTATTACAGCTACTATTCTTGGCAGTCGACAAGGTGCACTAGCAATGATTTGCTATGCGTTACTAGGGGCCTGTGGCCTACCGGTATTTGCAGGCTTTACTCAAGGAATACAGGTTTTGGCAGGTCCAACGGGAGGCTATATTTTTGGATTTATTCTCGCTGCCTATATTACAGGGTGGGTATTAGAAAAAACTAAGTTTAATTTAGCTTATGCCGTCCTTGCAAATACAATAGGTATGCTGATCACATTAATCTGTGGTACGATACAAATCAAGTATTTACTAGCTTTTGATTGGACTACTGCGTTTTTAACTGGAGCACTTCCTTTTATTGTAGTAGGCATGATTAAAGCATTATTAGCTAGTTGGATTGGAATTATAGTAAGGAGACGTTTGATACAAGCAAAGCTTATCTTAGCAAATAAGCAAAGTGCCGCATAAGACATAAACTTTTATCCCACATATAACTGGTTAGTGATCGTTATTTGTGTATAGAAAGAGAAAAATAAATGAAGGAAGAGGACACTGATGAAAGTGAATGATGACGCTCTTTACAATATGAGATAAAATGATGAAACAGCGATGTACCAATTCTTGATGGGATTATAGTACAGTTTTATTTGGAATTATTCCATTTCTAATATATTTTTTTAAAAGATACGAATGAACCTATCCTTTAGTGGAACCTTTTATTATAGAGGCTACTACTAAGGGATTTTTTTAGGTATATAGCATTCTATGCGCCTGCATATAACTGGCAGTACTCCCCTCACTTCAAGCAATAAAGAGAAATCAATATGGATAAGTGAGGGAACAACTGCCAGTAAATGTCCGATTGGTTCGGGCCTACATGGAAGTAGGTCACAAAGGCGTTGCCACAGGACGTGGCGAATGAAGCCTTTGTACGTATTTGTTTCAGTAAAAACCGGATGGAAGCTTCACTTTATATAATTTGATGCATTTCCCTTGCACAAAATACATTAGGGGGGTATAGTATATGTGTAAGGTGAATATGAAACTACATGTAAGGGGATGAAATAGATGGCAAATCAAAAGCATGAGCATCCAGTAACACCTAGAACAAAAGATGAGAAGTCAGCTGTTACCAATAGGCTCAAACGAATCGAGGGTCAAGTAAGAGGGATACAGAAAATGGTTGAGGAGGATCGGTACTGTATTGACATTTTAGTACAAATAAGTGCTATTAATGCAGCACTAAAAAAAGTTGGATTTTCAATTGCTGAACGACATACTAAGCATTGTGTTACCGATGCGGTTAAATCTGGGGAGGGCAATGAAGCAATTGAAGAGCTAATGGAGGTTTTAAAGCAATTCTCGAAGTGATGGAGGCGTATCCAATGCATGAAAAAGATCATATAACCATTGGGGTAACAGGAATGACCTGTGCAGCCTGTTCTTCAAGGATTGAAAAAGTGTTAAATAAAATAGATGGAGTCGAAGCACAGGTTAATTTGACTACAGAAAAAGCAAATGTGGACTTTGACCCAGAGACCGTAAGCATAGAAGATGTTACAGGGAAAATAGAGAAGCTAGGTTATGGTGTTGAGACAGAAAAATCGGAGCTGGATGTTTTAGGAATGACCTGTGCTGCATGCTCAACAAGAATTGAAAAAGCTTTAAGTAAAAAACAGGGAGTTAGGAGTGCATCCGTTAACCTAGCCAATGAGACAGCTACGATTGAATATAACCCGCTAATAGTTGAAGAACAGGATTTTATAGATGCTGTACAAAAACTTGGCTATAAAGCAAATCCTAAAGCTGGAAACGATATACAACAATCAAAAAAAGAAAAACAGCTCATGAAAATGAGATGGAAATTGATGGTTTCAGCTACATTATCCATTCCACTGTTAATTACCATGCTTGATCATTTATTCGGTTTACAGTTGCCAGCTATCTTTATGAATCCGTGGTTTCAATTTGCCTTAGCAACACCTGTTCAGTTTATAATTGGTTGGCAGTTTTATGCTGGAGCATATAAAAATCTTCGTAATAGATCTGCAAATATGGATGTACTTGTCGCTTTAGGCACAAGCGCTGCATATTTTTATAGTCTTTATGAGGTAATGAAAGCAATGGTCGATCAAAATTATATGCCTCATCTTTATTTTGAAACGAGTGCGATCTTAATTACGTTAATCTTGTTTGGGAAATATTTAGAAACAAAGGCCAAAAGTAGAACAACAATAGCAATTTCTAAATTATTAAATCTTCAAGCAAAACAAGCAAGAGTGGTTAGAAATGGCACTGAAATGATGGTACCGATAGAGGAAGTAATTCAAGGGGATCGATTAATCGTTAAACCAGGTGAAAAAATACCCGTAGACGGTGTTATTATGTGTGGAAGAACATCTGTGGATGAATCGATGCTTACCGGAGAATCACTTCCAGTTGAAAAAGATCGTGACTCAACAGTGATTGGTGCAACCATAAATAAAAATGGCACATTTGAAATGAAGGCGACAAATGTAGGGAAAGAGACTGCACTAGCTTCTATTATTAGGGCTGTAGAGGATGCACAAGGGTCTAAAGCACCGATTCAACGATTAGCTGATATCATCTCAGGTTACTTTGTGCCAATTGTTGTTGGAATTGCCTTGCTTACCTTTTTAGCCTGGATCTTGTTTGTTGTACCTGGTGAACTGGAGCCAGCGTTAGTTGCTGCTATTGCAGTACTTGTTATCGCTTGTCCATGTGCACTGGGTTTAGCTACACCTACGTCCATTATGGTAGGCACAGGAAAAGCAGCGGAACATGGGATATTGTTTAAGGGTGGGGAACACCTTGAGCGAACGCATAAGCTAGATACAATTATTTTTGATAAAACCGGAACGATTACTAAAGGGAAACCAGAAGTAACAGATTTTACTAGCGATGAGCGTGTATTACAATTGGTTGCAAGTGCAGAAAAAGGTTCAGAGCATCCCTTGGCAGAAGCTATTGTAGCTTATGCAACGGAAAAAGGATTAGATATGCTGGATGTAGAAAGCTTCAATGCTATACCCGGTCGAGGTATAGCTGCACAGATAGATGGTAATCAGGTACTTGTTGGTACCAGACTATTAATGAAGGAGAATGATATTAACTATTCAACTGATGTCGAAATGCAGCTTCACACATTTGAAGAGCATGGAAAAACAGCAATGTTGATTGCCGTAGATAAGGAGTATCAAGGCATTATCTCCGTTGCCGATACGATAAAGGATACTGCATTACAGGCAATCAAACAGTTAAAAGATCAAGGGTTGGAAGTCGTTATGTTGACAGGAGATAATGAAAGAACGGCTAAGGCAATTGCAGATCAAGCTGGAATTGACCAAGTAATTGCTGAAGTCCTACCTAAAGAAAAAGCAGCTAAGGTGAAGATGATCCAAGAGGATAAAAGAAAAGTTGCAATGGTAGGAGATGGTATTAACGATGCGCCTGCACTTGCTATTGCAGATATAGGAATTGCGATTGGAACAGGCACCGAGGTGGCCATTGAGGCAGCAGATGTAACGATTTTGGGAGGAGAACTGCTTCTCATTCCAAAAGCAATTAAAATTAGCCAAGCGACGATTAAGAATATCAGGCAAAACCTGTTCTGGGCTTTTGCCTATAATAGTGCTGGAATTCCGATAGCAGCAATGGGATTATTAGCACCCTGGATTGCTGGAGCTGCTATGGCATTTAGTTCTGTAAGTGTCGTTTCTAATTCACTTCGTTTAAAACGAGTTAAGTTATAAAGTAAGAATAGTAGGTATCCAAGATAAAGTAATACTTCAATCAGTTGGAGTTTTAATACGGATAAATAATAGTTATCTAAACAATGAAAGGAGATTTATTTATAATGCAAACAACAATCGACGTAAAAGGAATGAGCTGTGGTCATTGCGAGCAGTCTGTAAAAGGTGCACTAGAAAATTTAACGGGTGTTACAACGGTAGAGGTGCATCTAAATACTGGGAAAGTCGATATAACCTATGATGACACAAAGGTTTCTATAGCTGATATGCAAGAGGTAATTGAAGAACAAGGCTACGATGTTATCGTATAGTGCAATTATGTTAGGTGAAATTGACTAGTGACCTGGCTAATTATCATGCTTCTGACACAATTTGGATATGAAATAGCCTAATTGTGAAAAAAATGTTGCAAATATCAAGGTATCCACTTGCATTTTAACTCATAACAAGGTAAAGTTAAAGGTGCAAAAGGAAATTGAAGTTTGAATAATACTTTACGATCTCTTTATCAAAGTAGGTGTAAAAGTATTTATGATTCAATTACTTTGCACGATATTTGTATAAGGAGGTCATTTTAATGACTGGTAAAGTAAAATGGTTCAACGCTGAAAAAGGCTTCGGTTTCATCGAGCGTGAAGATGGCGACGATGTATTCGTTCATTTCTCTGCTATCCAAGCAGAAGGTTTCAAAACACTTGAAGAAGGTCAAGACGTTGAATTTGAAATCGTAGAAGGTAACCGCGGACCACAAGCAGCTAACGTTACTCGTCTATAATAGATGAAATAAAGGGTTTATCTCATTCCGTGAGGTAAACCCTTTTTTATAGGCTAGAAAATTATAAAATTTGACCTGTGGATAAATTTGGGCGTGTTGAGCCGCGTCCAGTTCCAGCGCCCAGAAACGAGGCGACTTCACGAATCGCCCTACGTTTCTAATCGGGCGCTTGCGCTTTTATGCTACAAATATCTATAATTGGATCAAAAGGAGAGAGCGGATGAAACGCTTTGATTGGAGTAAGGAAGCGGCAGTTCTGTGGGATGATCAGGCAGATTTTTGGAATAAGCGTAGCAAGAATATGTGGGAATCAGGCAGTCGTCATCAAATCGTACCTTTTATCAAAAAGCACAGTAAACCAAATTGCCAACAACTATTAGATATTGGTTGCGGTGATGGATATGGGGCATATAAGCTTTACAAAGAAGGGTACCGAGTTACAGGAATGGATTTATCCAAAAAAATGATCGACTATGCTCAATCACAGCTTCCCGATGAAATTAC
Source organism: uncultured Virgibacillus sp. (assembly GCF_947495635.1). NCBI lineage: Bacteria > Bacillati > Bacillota > Bacilli > Caryophanales > Bacillaceae > Virgibacillus > uncultured Virgibacillus sp. Next base: position 22,894 of record NZ_CANMAB010000048.1, read on the forward strand.
ATTCATTCATGGAGACATAAATCAATTGCCATTTGATGATTCCGCTATGGATGGTATTATGGCAATCAATGTATTAGAGTGGACAGAAAATCCAGACAAGGCATTAGACGAATTAAAACGTGTTGTGCGGGAGGATGGATTCCTATGTGTTGGGATTTTAGGACCTACAGCAGGTCCCAGATTAAATAGCTTTCCGCGATTACATAATCAAAAATCCATTTGTAATACGATGATGCCTTGGGAGTTTCAGAAACTTTGTGAAGAGAAAGGCTTGCAATATATGGATGGATATGGAGTCTATAAACAAGGGGTAAACAAAGCCCATTATAATGACTTACCACTTGAGTTAAAACAGGCATTGTCATTTTCCTGGATATTTTTAATGAGAAATGTTGGTGAATAATGGAGCATAGAGATAAAGAAAATAAAGTTGTCAAACGATATCAGCAAGATGAACAGATGATGATACTTATTTATGCACAATGGTGTGTCAATCATAATCTAAGCCCAACCGCATTGTATAGGCAGGCATATCCTGATCAATGGGAGAATGAAGCATTAGCAGATGCTCTTTCATTAACTGTACCGAAAGAAGATGAACAGGAGATCTCCACAGACACAGTACTTCAAGTTCTGCAGTTATTTGGCAATGATGACCTTGGCTTTATCGTTCAACAGGAGGCAAATAAATTAAAAAACGATAGATCATAAAATTATGATTAAAAAGGATAATGAAAATTTCTGAAAAACATATCTCCTCCATTAAAGTAATTTGCAAGAAGAGGTGGAGGAAAGCGCGTTTTAATCCAAGTAGAAAATCGAACAAGAAATGATGGTTCATGTAACGAAGCTGTTCAGGAAATTTATGCTGCTTTCTTTAGGAGGCTGGTAAGCCTCCTAAAGTTGACCGTACTCTGAGACTTCATCGAAGCCTTCCCTCCCTTAGAAGAAGGAAGGCTTCGCCAGCAATACAGCGCACGCAGAAAAGCGCTCATCTTTTTCAAAGAGTCTACGGATATTTCAGGAGCCATTTCAGTATCCTATCCTTACTATTCGGTTGCTTATTCAAATAGTTTAATTAGTGCCTGTGTTCCACTATCGGCTTCACCTTTTTCCTCTATCTCCTCGTATAGTTGGAGTGATAGCTTCAACCCATGCGTTTTAAGTCCAATTTCTTCTGCGGTTTCTAAGGCAATCTTCATGTCTTTAATAAAATGTTTTACAAAGAATCCAGGAGAATAATCCTCTTTTATCATACGTGGTGCTAGGTTAGACAAAGACCAGCTACCGGCTGCACCAGTAGTTATACTAGTAAGAACCCTCATTGGATCAAGACCAGCTTTTTTTGTGTATGCGACTGCTTCACATACGCCAATCATATTTGAAGCTATTGTGATTTGATTGGCAAGCTTGGTATGTTGTCCAGCACCAGCTTTTCCTTGGAGAACTATATTTTCGCCCATAACCTGGAAAAGTTCAAATACTTTATCAAATGCCTCTGTTTCACCGCCAATCATAATAGCAAGCTTCCCATTTTTTGCTCCAATATCACCGCCTGAAACAGGAGCATCTAATGCATGGCAGTCTTTTTCCCTAGCTTCTTCGGCTATTTTTACTGCTAAAGAAGGCTTTGAAGTTGTCATGTCAATCAAGTATGTGCCTTTTGATATATAATTTAAAATGCCTTCTTTTCCAAAGTAAATAGCCTCAACATCTTTAGGATACCCTACCATCGTAATAATGATGTCGGATGATTGAGCTAGTAATGCGGGTGAATCTTGCCAAGTTGCACCAGCTTTTAGTAATTGCTCAGCCTTCAATTTGGTTCTGGTATAGATGGAAAGATTATATCCCGCTTGAATTAGATTAAGCGCCATGCTTTTTCCCATTACACCAATACCAATAAACCCAATATTCATATCTTTTGTATTCAAATTGACTTCTCCCTTCATCTTTTTCTTTATTCATCTCATTCGACAGCAACCATTCAATATCCTCTTTTAAAATACCCCATATAAAATGGAATTACGAAGTGATTTTCTAACTGACTAAACTGTAAAAACACATTTCTGCATGAAGTATCACTCTATTTTGTGTAAAATAATATCAACCAAATGTCTGCATGATGAGGAGGAACTAGTATGTATTGGCTAAAGCGTACGTTCCATGAACTAACTAACGACGAGCTTTATCAAATCTTGAAAGCGAGAACGGATATATTTGTTGTAGAGCAAGCTTGTGCTTATCCAGAGTTGGATAATTATGATCAACACTGCGTTCATTATTGCTTAAAAACAGACGAAGGAAAGGTTATTGCTTATGCTCGGGTTTTGCCAGCGGGAAGTAAATATGCTGAGACATCCATTGGACGGGTTCTGGTCGTTGAAGCATATCGTGGAAAAGGATATGGTAATAAGCTAATGGAGTATATAATTGGAGCTTTAGAAGAAGAAAAAACGAAAATAATTAAAATTCAAGCTCAGCTTTATTTACAAGCATTTTATGAATCATTTGAGTTTAAACAAATATCGTCACCATATCTTGAGGATGGAATTTGGCATATTGATATGATATGGGCAAACGATTATTAAGATCGGTACATAAGCTTTTCAAAGCTCCAGAAAATAGATTTTAGTTAAAAATGTCACGTGAAAGTCACGAAATTTTTTTAAAAGCTATTTTTTAGAGCGAATCATCAAATTTTCCTTTGATTTTGTCAGAGGAATTTTCTTTCATCTTTTTAGTAACATGTGTATTCTTTTTTCACCAAATGAGTAATCAGATAAATAATGCAAAAGCGAATGTAAAACCCATGAACATGGGAAGTTGGCCATTTTCATCCCTTTTTCTCGATATAAAGACAGATCCTATAATTGGATGAATTTCAGATAATAGAAATTCCAAGGTTTAAGTAGAGGCTGGGGCAAAAACACAACTTCTTTACTTAAAATACGAATAATTATATTATCAATAGGAGTATCATCGCCGTACCGTGAAAATATACGCGCTTTCCACGGGAACGGCCTCAGCTAACGTGGTAAAGAAAAACACGTTACCACGTGGATCTTCGGTTTCGTGCTGTTCCCGCCGGAGTCTCGCTTATTTTAGGTGCTAAATGAATGATTCTGATCAAAAAACGAACGATAATTAGTTTAAATTAATTATCGTTCGTTTTTGCTGTTTCTTCATTCGTTTATCTCTGCCTCTAAAAGGAAGTTATTTGCTTAATTTTTCAGCTGGTATTTTCCAAATTGCTTTACCAGATTTAAAAGGATCAGAAAAATGTAATTCATAACTATCTGATTCAGGAACATCAAAAGGAATTTCACCTCTTAGTGTTCCGCCCGGTTCTATAGTTCCATCAAATTGCGCTTTAACGCCTTCTGTTAATATCGTTGTTGTATATGAATAACCATCCACGTCTTTTAGTTCAACGTTCATCATAGAGGACATGGTTTGTTCTTCGTCAGTATTATTTTCAGCTGTTAGATTAACTACTACAAATTGGTCATTTTCTGGTTCGTCAAAATCTCCACCTGGTTCAATTCTTGCCTCGTTCAAAGTTATTTTCATGCCATCAAATTCAACGGCATCGCCAATTGCTAGTTCTTGTGTCTTTGGTTTTTCTTTTTTGTCTGCGGAATCATCACTAGTTTTTTCTCCGTCATCTGCGCCAGCTTCTTTGATTTCTGCCTCACCACAAGCTACTAACATAAAAATTAATACTAATGAAAACGATAACAATAAAATCTTTTTCAATGTAATTGCCCCCTTTTGTTTGCTTATGCAGCCATTTTATTTTCTTTGTCTTTTTTAAATACTCCCATTAATCCGGCGATACCTATCATTATTGCTGAAACTAAATAGAACATAGAGATACTTATCAAACCGCCTATAGCGGAAATCAATAACAATATGCCCCCAACTTTAGCCTTCGATCTAACCACAACTGAACCAACAATAGCTAGTGCAGAAAATAGAAATCCTGCCCAACCTAGACCAATGACTTCGCTTGTACCAGATTCACTAAATGCGGCATCAACTCCACCGATGAATAAAGCCATAATAGATGCAATAAATCCAAAAATACCTCCAATTAGTCCTAGTACAAATTCAGTAGTACGCATGCATGCTCCCCCCTTTGAGAATTTAGTTTTATATGTAATCCATACAAATGTATGCTAAATTATATACATTTGCATAGTGATTACCCTATTCATCAAACTCCTTGAATGTTTCCCATATTTTTTTTAATCGTCTTAAATCTTCTTCTTTATTTTTTGGAAGCTGTCTGTACCATCTTTCTAATGATGGGTTGTTACGGAAAGCTTTGAATGATTATCTCTTATCTAATATAACATTATTGCAGAAATAGGAAAATAAATTGCCTCAACGTGATATGGCAGAGTTAATCGGATTGAAAACACTATATCTTTACCGATAAGAATCAGGTCATCAATCATTTTTAGAAGAAATACACACCATTACAGAATTTTTCAATTTACCTGTTGGATATTTTTTAGTAATGACATTGCTAAACATGCAATAAAAAATTAATTAGGAGAGAATCAAATGAATTCGTCCATGTTTCTTAATTACTAAAAAAGGTTGTGACATGGTAGTCAACAGTTCTATCAGATAAAGAGCAACTCAAGGCTTTTATCAAACTATCTATTGAACACAATGAAAAGATCGAACATCCTTATGAGCGCATTACAAACCTTGAAGAAACTATGCGTGCAGACGGAGCGCAAGAACTCACTCTTAACAAAGAAGGCAAACGAGTTGTTATAGAAGCGCTAGGTGGTAAATCATCACCTGCATATAAAAATATGGCTTTCAAAGTATTTTCAGCTAAGTTCTCCCTTTTTGGCTAGTATTTACGTTTTTTTAGAAAAGTTTTTGCTTATTCCTAATATTTCAGCTTTCAGCCGTTTCAACAGTAGAAAGTAAATTCCCCAAATAGTTAGAAAGTATTCTTCATCTAGAGTGATATGGAAAAGGTTGAATGCTTAATTAATAATGCTCTATTATATCGATAACCTATGAAAGAAATCATTAGTTATTACTTAAATATTTGATAATTTAAATAATATTTAAATTTCATGGAATTTAATGTATATTTCGTAATTAATGTAATAAATTTCTAAATGAGGGTTAATAAGGTAATTTATTCGAAATAATAAATAGGAGCATTCCTGTAAGGGAGAAATTTGAGGGGATATCGAAGCAGAGTCCGGATGCATAAAAAAAGCCCTCTTGGT
>NZ_CANMAB010000049.1:0-28140 GCF_947495635.1 uncultured Virgibacillus sp.
AAAGGGAAGTGGGCAGCCGGAGTGGTGGTCAAGCAAGCAGTAGCTATTATTCCATAATAGCTACTAGAGGAAGCGTAGATCTGAGCATTTAGTGATAAGGACTGAGCGAATTTTGCTCCGTTTTTCTTATAATAGAAAAGGGATTTCACGCCAAGCTATTGTTTAGTTGGTATACGTTAGTTATCCAACGTGCTATTTTCAGCTGTTTCTTTCCCTCTAGACTACCAGTCGTTTTGAAGCAACTAATTGCTTCAGATGATAAGTGGAATCAAAATAATAGCTAAAGATGAGAAGCTCGCATATGGAGAAATCTCAAGTAAACAAGTGACTATATAGAGGCTTCGTTATGAGAGGAGTACGGTGATATTGGATGTCTGTATCGGTGGTAATATCTCCGAAGTCATGCTTTTATTTTGAACATCATTCCTATTTTCGTTATGATAAAGTGTACTACTAAATTTTCACACACGGATGGAATCATTTGATTTATATATACAAAAGGAGCGTTTAATGTGGAAACAATAATGGAAGCTGTTCATTTAATGGAAGCAAAGCAGAGTGAAAAAGCGATCGAGCTTTTAGAGAATTATCTGCCCATGGCTGATGAGGAAGAGAAATATACGATTGCTGAATTGTACATCCAATGGGGATATCTTCAAAAAGCAAGTGTATTACTACAAGCATTAATACAACAGTTTCCTGCAGAAGGAGAACTAAAGGTAACCTTGGCTGATATTTATATCGAATTGGAAGATGATGAAGCAGCCATACAATTATTAAACGAAATTCAAGAAGATGATCCGGCTTATGTACAGACGTTGATTCAGCTAGCTGATTTATATCAAGCACAGGGTTTATTTGAAGTAGCTGAGCAAAAATTACTGATGGCAAAGAATCGCGATCCTAATGAACCTATTCTGGACTTTGCTTTAGCAGAATTATATTTCTCTACAGGAGATTATCGAAAGGCAACAAATTATTACGAAAAAATTCTTCCTAAAGCAAAGGAAATTGCTAATGTTTCTATCAATGATCGAATTGCAGAGGCTTATGCCGCTTCTGGAGAATATGAACTAGCATTGACCTATTATCAAGATGAAGATAGCGAAAATCCGGATTCTTTATTTAAATATGGATTCACTGCTTATCAAGCGGGAAGAAGCGATATTGCAAGAAAAGCTTGGGAACATGTTATTGAGATTGATACGTATTATCATACTGCATATTATCAATTGGCTAAAGTGTATGAAGAGGAGGGGTTAGTGGAAAAAGCTTATGAAACAGCCCTAAAAGGCATTAAAGTGGATACCTTTAATAAAGAACTCTATTTTATGGCCGGCATGCTTGCCCATAAGCTTGAGAATGATGTGGAGAGTGAAACGCATATTAGGGAAGCCATTGCTATAGATCCTGACTTTAAAGAAGCCATCTTATTTTTGATTGAATTATTAAAAAATAAAGCAGATTTTAAAGGAATTATTGACTTAATTATCGAAATTAAACATACAGGAGCAGATGACCCTCAGTATGAATGGGAGCTTGCCCGTGCATATAATGAAACGGAATCATATGATAATGCATTAAAACACTATAATGCTGCATATACTAACCTTAAAGATGATACTGACTTTCTTAAGGAATATGGTTACTTCTTAACAGAGGAGGGGAGGATGAAAGAGGCAATACCTGTGTTTGAGGCATATCTAACAACGCATCCAATAGATGATGATATTAGTGAGTTCCTTGCTCGGTTGAAGCAATCAGATAGTGAAAAAGAGTTATAGAATGATCTTAGATGAATCGTGAAGGGGGCAAAGTCACTCATGCAAACACCAGTTTCCGTAGAAGATAAAAAGAGTTTTATCCAGTGGTTTTTAAATCATTATCAGTTAAAAAAACGTGAGAGCGTGTGGATACTAAATTATCTAGTGAACCATGATGAGTTACTTACCAACGTCCATTTTGTTAGGGAAGCTAAATTTTGCCCTAGAGGAATTATCATAACAAGTCATTGTTCAGAGGAGACAGCCTTTCGTTTCTACAAAAATCAATTGGTTACAAGTGATGCAGAGAAATCCTTTCATGATATTCGCTTGAATAAGCACGAACCATTGTATTTACAACTAAATTTTAAGAAATCATATCAAAATGCGTTATACATTGCTGTATTAGAAGAGAATCCGTTTATTCCAGATGAATATTTCATTACTCAAAAAGACCAAGAGCTTGCGAAGCAATTATTAGATCAATCGATTTTTGATTTTAAGAAAAAGCAATTGCATAAAAAAATTGATCTTGCGTTGGACGAAATGAATCAGGAAGCTTTTATTAAATTATCGAATGAATTAAAATCGCTTGAAGCAAGTAACCCTCATCAACCTAAATTGCTAAAGCAATAGGTTGATTTTTTTTGTGTTAATAAGATAATATTTACACATAGTGTAATATTTTTGGCAATGCTGTTAAACAATATAGAAAGGCTGATAACTATATGAAATGGAATAAAGCGGATTTAGCTCAATATCTGGAAGCAAAAGAATACATTGATACCATTCTGATACCATTAATTCCATATCAAATGTCTACGGAATCAGAGCTTGAAAAAAATGCATTTCAAAATGAACTAACTACAGTATTAGCTAATGACCTAGAAAAAGAACTTACAGGTAGAGTCATGCTAACTCCTTCTTACTACTATGTTAAGCATGCAACAAAAGAAGAGGAAATAGAAAGATTGCATGGTTGGATAACGGAGATTCAAAAGCAGCCGTTCTCCCATGTATTCTTTCTGACATTAGATGCTTCCTGGAAGAAACACGAACAAGTACTGAAAGGAACCTTACTGTGGCTACCTGGAATGAAATCTGGTGATCTACATTCAGCTGAGATGCATCGATTTGTTCGTGATCAGGTGGATCAAATTAGTGAATTAATCCGGTCTTATTGGTAATGAATAATTAAAAAACTTTTTGTTAACAAATATGAATATTTATTGACCGGACAAACAGTTTGCGCTATCATGGTTAATGTCCTAGTAATCTGATTAAACTATTATTGTCCGTGATCATTGTAAAAGAGGGGGGAAAATCATGAGTGAAAAGAAGCAGCAAGTATCCCGTAGACAGTTTTTAAATTATACGCTTACAGGTGTTGGCGGTTTCATGGCAGCTGGAATGCTTGCACCAATGTTGCGAATGGCAGTTGATCCAGTGTTACAAGAATCTGGTCATGGTGACTTGACGAATGTCAGTCTAGCTGTTGAGGATATTACTACAGAGCCTCAGCGTATTGATTGGAAAGTGAACCAAGTGGATGGCTGGTATGAATCTGAAGTAAACCGATCAGCTTGGGTATTCAAGAATGACAAAGATGAAATTCAAGCCTTTTCCCCAATTTGTAAACACCTAGGTTGTGTTGTATCTTGGGAAGGAAATGACCAATACCCTGATCAGTTCTACTGCCCATGTCATGATGGACGCTATTATAAAGATGGGACAAATGTGCCTGGCACACCACCTTTAAAACCATTGGATGTTTATGAATCAGAAGTTCGAGAAGGTATGTTATTCTTAGGCGACGCAGTACCAAGAGAGGGGGCGTAATCATTTATGCTACAAAAAATTTATGATTGGATAGACGATCGCATAGACATTACGCCAATCTGGCGCGATATTGCAGACCACGAAGTACCTGAACATGTTAACCCAGCACATCATTTTTCTGCATTTGTATATTGTTTTGGAGGGTTAACATTTTTTGTAGTAGTTATTCAGATTCTATCTGGAATGTTTCTAACGATGTATTATGTTCCAGACATTGAAAATGCTTGGAAGTCTGTTTACTATTTACAAACAGAGGTTGCACATGCACAAATTGTTCGTGGAATGCATCACTGGGGCGCTAGTGTTGTTATCGTAATGCTGTTATTACATACGTTGCGAGTGTTTTTCCAAGGAGCTTATAAAAAACCACGTGAACTTAACTGGATCGTTGGAGTTCTCATTTTCTTTATTATGCTTGGACTTGGATTCACTGGATATCTACTACCATGGGATAATAAAGCATATTTTGCAACACAGGTTGGCTTGGAAATTGCCGAACAAGTACCGTTTATTGGTGAGCAATTGAAAACGCTATTAGCTGGTGACGCAAATATCGTTGGTGCACAAACACTAACACGTTTCTTTGCGATTCATGTGTTCTTCCTGCCAGCAGCTTTATTTGGACTATTGGCAGTACACTTTATATTAATACGTAGACAAGGTATTTCAGGACCGCTATAAAAAGGAGGGGAAAGCATTGCATAAGGGTAAAGGTATGAAGTTTGTCGGAGATTCTCGTATCTCTGCTGAAAGAAAACCGAATGTACCAAAAGATTATTCCGAATATCCCGGTAGAACAGAAGCTTTCTGGCCCAACTTTTTATTAAAAGAGTGGTTGGTAGGTGCTGTGTTTTTAGTTGGGTTCTTGTGCTTGACCTTAGCTCATCCATCTCCTTTAGAGGGAATGGCCGATCCAACAAATGCATCCTATATTCCATTGCCGGACTGGTACTTCTTGTTCTTATATGAATTACTCAAATATCAATTCGCTAGTGGAGACTTTATTATTATGGGGATATTGGTCTTACCAGGTATCGCTTTTGGAGCGCTATTACTTGCTCCATTCCTTGATAATGGACCAGGAAGAAGACCTCATCAGCGTCCGGTAGCAGTTGGTATGATGCTATTGGCTCTTGCTTCTGTTATTTGGTTAACGTACGAATCTGCATCTCATGTTGATTGGGAATCACGTGCTGAGGCAAATAAACCAATACCTCCAGGGCAAGAGGTTGCAATAGACACAGAAGATCCAGGATATGCAATTTATGAGAATAGCTGTATGTCCTGTCATGGTGAAGACCTACAGGGTGGTGCAGCTGCTCCAGCATTAATTGGTACAGAACATTCTGCTGAAGAGATTGCTACCATTGCTAAAGATGGTACTGGATCAATGCCTCCTGGTCAATTTGCTGGTACAGATGAAGAATTGCAACAACTTGTTGACTTTATAGTATCGGTAAATGAGCAATCGCAGGAATAAGAATTAATAAAAACACCTTTGCCAATCAGATTGGTGGGGGTGTTTTTTATCATTCTACTCAAATATTCGTGAGTAATGTATTGAATCTCTAGGAAAAGAGGAACGATTTCTTGATAAAATGCATATTATTGGACAAACGCTTTTTAATGCTTTTATTTTTTATCAATTTAGCAGGTACCATTTATGGTTACAAATGGTATGAAAGTCAGTTATCCGTAACCCCTGACATATTTTTAATATTTGTTCCTGACAGTCCCACAGCTAGCTTATTCTTTACGATCTTTCTTTTATTTTTTATGTTCAACAGGCATGTACCGTATGTAGAGGCACTGGGTATCATTACGTTATTTAAGTATGGTATATGGGCGGTAGTAATGAATTTACTTACACTAGCTGTTGATGGTTCGCTAAATTGGCAAGGATATATGCTTATTGCTTCGCATGGTGCAATGGCAATCCAAGGGTTATTATATGCCCCCTATTATCAAATAAAGCTTCGTCATATTGCCGTAGCAGCAGTGTGGACATTACATAATGACATTATTGATTATGTATTTGAAATGATGCCGGTATACGGATCGCTCACCGAATATATGAACGAAATTGGTTATTTTACATTTTGGTTGAGTATTGTATCCATTTTCATTGCTTATTATCTGACGATACGTAAAAAAGAACACGATAATTAACGGCCCACCAACTGCAAAAATATCACTGTTATATAATATTATCCCGTATCATACATTAGTGTTAGAAGCTAAATATGGGGTGATCGCTATGATAAAAAACAAACTGGGTTCGGTTATTACATGCATATTAGTGATCATAGGGATGATTGGTTATTTTCATATACAGCCTATCATGATTGAAGCAAGCGTGCTCGTGCAAGCAAAGGAACCACCAAAGCAAAACGGGGACCTTCTTCCGCTGATTTGGACAGTTATAATTGTTGGTGGATGTATTGGGATTACATTAACCTACGTTAGTTGGAGAAAATATAAAGGTGAATCGAGGAAAAAAGCTAAAAAAGATAAAATAGTTGACTAACTACCTATTTTTGACTAAAATTGACCTTAACAAGGAGGAATGCAAACATGTTAGGTGGCTTTGGCGGTTACCTCATTTATCTAGCTTTACTATTGATAATCCCAATTTGGGCACAATCAAAGGTTAAGAATACCTATAAAAAATATTCTAAAAAAGCAACATCATCGTATATGACTGGTGCACAAGTTGCTCGTAAAATTTTGGACGAAAATGGATTATATCATGTAACAATCGAAGAAACTAAAGGTACATTGTCGGATCATTATGATCCGAGAAAAAAGGTTGTTCGACTTTCTACTGGAAACTATCACAGTCAATCCATGGCTGCTTCCGCTGTGGCAGCACATGAGGTTGGACATGCTATTCAAGATGCAGAAGACTATGCCTTCCTAAGATTTAGAAGTGCATTGGTACCTGTAGCAAGTTTTGGATCAAATATATCCTTCTTTCTTATTCTTGCAGGTATACTCCTTAACATGGGAGGATTATTCCTATTTGGTATCATTTTCATGTCAGCAGCAGTGCTATTTCAGCTCGTAACGTTGCCTGTTGAATTTGATGCATCGAATCGTGCGATGGCTCAGCTTGTATCTTCGGGTGTAATTCGAAATAACGAAGAACGTGAAACAAAGAAAGTGCTAAATGCAGCGGCATTAACTTATGTTGCAGCGGCACTAGTAGCAGTTGCTGAATTAGTGCGGTTTATCTTGATGTATGTTGCATCAAATAATGATTAGTAAGAATGAAGAAGGGGTTATTTTAACAGCCCATTAAATAAAAGAAACACTGACCATAGTGTATGAACATCACGGTCCGTGTTTCTTTTTGATTGTTTAGGAAATTATAAAGTTAACCGATGCGGATCAAGATGGGCGTATTGAGCCGCTTCCAGCTTCAGCGCCCAGAACCCTCCTTTATGTTGAGTAAGGTATGAAGAGGTAGACAATTATCTCGAATTAAGTTCTAATTCGATTGTTGTACCCTCTTAAAGAAATGGTTTTGCTTTTATTCCTGTATAGGATTTTTGTTTTCGTCTAATGTAAAGCCTTCCCCGAGTACATCGTGGACGGTGCTAACAGCAACAAATGCATGTGGATCAACGCTATTAATGATATTTTTTAAGCGTACAATTTCGTTTCTTGCTACGACACAGTATAATACGTCACGTTTGTCACCTGAGAAGCTCCCTCTCCCCTCTAATACAGTAACACCTCGATCCATATCTTTCAGTATTTTGGCAGCAATATCATTACTTTGACTGGAGATGATGGTAGCCCCTTTTGCTGAATATGCCCCTTCCTGTAGGAAGTCAATGACTCTGGCACCGATATACACAGCTAACAATGTATACATCCCTTGCTTTAAGTCTAATATTGCAAATACAGAAGTCATGATGACGATAAAATCAAAGAGAAACATGGTTCTCCCCATGCTCCATCCAACATATTTATTAACGAGCCTTGCAATAATATCGACACCACCAGTGGTACCGCCAAACCGGAAAATAATTCCTAAACCTACCCCGATAAATACCCCTGCAAAGAGCGCGACTAGAGTCATGTCTGATTCAAGATGCAAATCAAATGGATTGATTTGGAATATACTTAGAAACAGTGATACCGCTCCAGTCCCAATTATGCTATATATAAATGAATTTCGTCCTAGAAACTTCCAGCCGATTAAAAATAGTGGAATGTTTAAAATTATATTTGTAATCGCTGGATCCCATTTCCAAAGGAAATATAGCAATAGCGTAATTCCAGTAAATCCGCCTTCACCTAGATTGTGCTGCATATTAAAGTGAACAATACCAAAAGAAAATATGGCAGATCCTAATAAAATAAATAGTATATTTTTTACTTTTAATCCAAATATCAAACGAAAACCTCCTACTTTCTAACGATGTCCATTCCTATTAACAGTATAGACAAACTATCTATAAAGAACAATTCTATTTTTTTAGGAAGTTTAAAAAAGTTCCATAATGGAAGGGTTATGAATTAAATATTTGTCAAAACAACGTGGATTAGCTACGATAATAGTAGCAAATATGAATATAGGGGGAGATTTCCATTACTATAACCAATTACTCTACAAAAGAGATACAAGAACGAGTTGATAACTATATCAGCCAATTTAAAGAAGGTTATTTCTCTCCATTAAGTTTAATGGCTAGATTGACGGAAGAAGTTGGAGAACTAGCAAGAGAAGTAAATCATTATTATGGCGAAAAGCCTAAAAAGCCTTCCGAACAGGAAAGGACAGTAGAGGAAGAATTAGGTGATATTATTTTTGTGCTTTCTTGTTTCGCTAACTCATTGGATATAGACTTATCGGAAGCATTTCATTCATCGATAACTAAAATTGAATCACGCGATAAACATAGATGGACCAGAAAAGACTAGTTATACATAAAAGGAGAATGTCACATGGCAATTAACGTTGTAATAGCAGGCCCAAGAGGAAAAATGGGTTCAGAAGCAGTCAAAATGGTAGAAAAGGAAACTGAATTTCGTCTCGTAGCATGTATTGATCGTAAACATGGAGGAAAAACGTTACAAGAGGTAGTTCCTCATTTTTCCATCGACGTTCCGATATATGAGGATGCTGAGACTTGCTTTAATGAGAATAATGAGGTAGATGTACTGGTTGATTTGACTGTTCCTGAAGCAGGTTACCAGCACACAAAAATTGCTCTAGCACACCATGTACGTCCTGTAGTCGGGACGACCGGTTTCTCCGAATTACAAATAGAGGAGCTAAGCTCCATTTCAAATTCTCAAAATGTCGGCTGTTTGATTGCGCCAAACTTTGCAATCGGAGCTGTCTTAATGATGAAGTTTGCAAAAATGGCTGCTACATATTTTCCTGACGTGGACATTATTGAGAAGCATCATGATAACAAACTAGATGCTCCTTCTGGAACAGCCATTAAGACAGCTGAATTAATCCGAGAAACAAGAACAGCTAAAAAGCAAGGGCATCCAAACGAAAAAGAAACATTGCCTGGTGCAAGAGGCGCTGATATAGATGGGATTAAGATCCATAGTGTACGTTTACCTGGTCTGGTTGCACATCAAGAAGTAATATTCGGAAGCGATGGGCAAACACTTACCATAAAACATGACTCTATGGATCGTGCTTCCTTTATGGAAGGAGTTAAACTTGGAATTAACAAGGTAATGGAAGAGCGACGGCTTATATATGGTTTGGAAAATATATTATAGGGTGGGAATTGTATGAAAATGAACATTGCATTAATTGCTCATGATAAAAAGAAGAAAGATATCATTAATTTTAGTATTGCCTATCAACATACGTTAAAGAAGCATAACTTATATGCAACTGGTACAACAGGAAAGATGGTAGCTGAGGCAACGGGTCTTGATGTGAATTTATTTCAATCAGGACCACTAGGTGGAGATCAACAAATTGGAGCAATGATAGCAAATGATAAAATGGATATGATCATCTTTCTTAGAGATCCATTAACAGCTCAGCCACATGAGCCTGATGTTAGTGCCTTGATGCGATTATGCGATGTTTATTACATCCCACTGGCTACTAACATTGCAGCAGCAGAAATCTTTGTCAGGGGCCTTGACAATGGCGATTTCCAATGGAGGGAGATCGTAAAAGAAAAGAAGGAAAAGGATAATCGCAAATGAGGAAAATAGGCATTACTTGTTATCCTAGTGTTGGCGGATCAGGTATAATCGCTACTGAATTAGGTATGCTCTTAGCAGAAAGAGGGAATGAAGTACATTTTATTACATCAAGCTTGCCATTTCGATTAAATCGAATTAATCCTCGAATATATTTTCATGAGGTAGAATTAAATCATTATCCAGTTTTTCAATACCCACCATATGATTTAGCGCTGGCAGCAAAAATGGCAGAGGTTATTAACAGAGAGAAGCTTGATATCTTACATGTTCATTATGCAATGCCCCACGCCATAAGTGCGCTTTTAGCGAAGGATATCGCAGAACATGATGTGAAGATTGTAACAACACTACACGGAACTGATATAACTGTATTAGCAATCGATGATATATTTAAAAACATGATTAAGCATGGAATTGAAAAGTCAGATGCCGTAACCGCGGTTTCACATTATTTAGCTGATCATACTGCAGATTTATTACATGTTAATAAAGAAATAGAAGTAATCTATAATTTTGTAAATGAAAAGCAGTATTATCGTAAAGAGATGCCAATTATCAAGGAGCAGTATGGGATAGCCCCAGAAGAAAAAGTGGTTGTGCATATTTCTAATTTTCGTAAAGTAAAACGGCTTCCAGATGTCATACAAACGTTTCAGCTAATCCAAGAAAATATACCAAGCAAACTTCTACTTATTGGTGATGGACCAGAGTATGGTACTGCTTCAGCCTTAGTTGAAGAGCTAGGTTTAGATGAAAAAGTATTATTTTTAGGGAAACAAAAGAACATTAATGAATTATTATCGATTTGCGATTTAAAGCTGCTGCTTTCTGAAAAGGAAAGCTTTGGACTAGTATTACTAGAGGCGATGGCTTGTGGAGTTCCTTGTATCGGGACGAATATCGGTGGAATACCAGAAGTAATACAGCATGGAGAAACTGGCTATATTACTGAGCTTGGTGATACAAAACAAGCAGCAACTTATGCGATAAAGATATTATCCAATCAAGAACAACATCAACGGTTCGCTGCGAATGCACTTGAAATGGTTCATACGCAATTTCATTCTAAAGAAATCGTTGAACATTATGAACGATTATATGATAAAGTATTAGATACTCCGTAGAAATGGTGATCATATGTATAATGAATCTTTCCAAAAAGCAATAAAAGTAATTGAACGAATTGAGGGCTATCATCATCAGGCTTTTTTTGTTGGTGGATGTGTCAGGGACTATTTATTAAATCGACCAGTAGGAGATATAGATATTGCAACATCAGCAACACCCGAGTTTTTACAAGAGATCTTTCATAACGTTATACCAGTAGGTATTGAGCACGGAACTGTTATTGTCCGCTTTGAAAAAGAATCTTTTGAGGTAACCACATTTCGAGTGGATGGATCGTATTCCGATCAGAGACATCCTGACTCGGTTACATATATCGACAAAATTGATAAGGATTTAGCAAGAAGGGATTTTACGATAAACGCTTTAGCCATGAGTCGTCATGGCGCCATAATTGATTTATTTCAGGGCAAGCAGGACCTTGAAAATAGAATTATTCGCACAGTAGGGAATGGAAGAGAGCGATTTATGGAAGATCCGTTACGAATAATTCGGGCATTACGATTTAGTAGTCAGCTTGGCTTTAAAATTGATGAAACGACACTAAAGCATATGAAACAAGTGAAGCAGCAGATTGGTAATTTAGCGATTGAAAGGATTACCAATGAATTCACGAAATTTTTTGCAGGAAATTATATTTCGCAAGGTTGCACGTATTTGAGAGATACCGGTGTTTATAAATATCTTCCTGTATTTAAGGATCATGAGCAGCTATTTCATGACGTTGCTTCTATTAAGCAACCTCTATATTCGTTTGGTGAGGTAATGGCTGTTTGCCATTTATTAAAGCCATCACTTAACATATCGATGTGGACAAAAGCATGGAAATGTTCAAACAAAGTGAAGAACGAAGCAATTCAACTGTCGATGCACATAGATACATGGAAAAAATTAGGGGTATCACCGCTGCTGGTATATCAGCTTCCTGAATATTTATATGAGTCATTCGTGAGGGTGGCGAGTATAGTCGATCCAACAAGTCCGATTCAACTCACGGATTTATGGGGAATTTACGAAACACTGCCGATTAAATCAAGAACAGAACTAGCAGTGAACGGAAATGATATCATACGTTTATTTCCTAGTTACAAAAAGGGGCCATGGATTAACGATCTATTAAATAACCTTGAAAAACAAATTGTTTTACATGGTTTACCTAATCAATACGAAACGATAAAGGAGTGGATAAAATGGAATCCACCCGAAATAAGTTAATAAAATTATTAGCTGAACATACGGAGGATTATATTTCTGGACAGATGCTTTCAGAAAAACTAAATATCTCACGAAGCGCTATCTGGAAACATATGAAGGAACTAGAGCGAGATGGTTACCAAATAGAAGCAAAATCAAAGGTGGGCTACCGAATTATCGGTTTTCCCGAAAGGATAACTGAAAATACGATACAATGGGGACTTAAGACGAAATGGCTTGGAAAAAAAGTAATTCATAGGGAAGTCACGAATTCAACCCAAGTTGTTGCACATCAAGAAGCCAAGGAGAACAAAGGACATGGTACCGTCGTTATTGCTGATGAGCAAAAAATCGGTAGGGGAAGAATGAGCCGAGCTTGGCATTCCAAAAGAGGCAGCGGCATGTGGTTAAGTATGATTTTACGGCCAGAGTTACCGCCATATCTTGCTCCGCAATTAACATTATTAACTGCAGTAGCATTAGCTGATACAATAAGTGACATGACAGGTACAGAACCTTTGATCAAATGGCCCAATGATATATTATTTGCCAATCAAAAGAAATGTGCTGGCATATTGACCGAGATGCAGGCAGAACAAGATAAAATTCAATACGTAGTAATCGGTGTTGGTCTAAACGTTAATCAGCAATTATCAGATTGGCCAGAAGAAATCCAAGAAAGAGCCACTTCATTACAAATTGAAACGAATCAATCATGGTCTATTCAGTCAATTATTCAAGAATTTTTATGTACGTTTGAAAAGACGTATGATATGTATATGAAAAAGGGCTTTGTTGAGATAAAGAAAAAATGGGAAGCTTACGGCTTTAAAATAGGTGAATGGATAACGATTTACACATTACAGGAGAAGAAGAAAGCAATATTTGCAGGGATTGCATCTGATGGGGCGTTATTAATCAGAAATGAGTCTGGTAAAGTAGAACGCTTGTATTCTGGGGAAATTGATTGGTTTAATAAAAAAGCGTAATTTACCGTTAAAAGTGAAGCTCATTTTATATTGACCACAAACGAAATCCTGTTATGATAAATACGATGTAAAACGAATTGATGTACTGGTTGCTAGAAGTGAGGTGAAAAGATGGAAAGATATGTTGTAATTGACTTAGAAACAACTGGTAACGCTCCAGGTAAAGAGGATAAGATTATCGAAGCGGGTCTTGTAATTATCGAAAATAATACAATCATTGATAGCTATTCCACCTTACTAAATCCAGGAAAGGAAATTCCATTATTTATTACAAATTTAACAGGAATCTCTGACAAAGATGTAGAGGATGCTCCTTTATTTGAAGAAAGAGCCGATGAAATAACACGTTTGTTTGAAGACAGCTATTTAATCGCACACAATGTTCCTTTCGACCTAGGTTTTTTAAATACTGAATTAGAAAACTGTGGTAGGAATAAATTAACAACCCCGATACTTGATACTGTTGAACTAGCAAGAATCTTATTTCCGAGATCTCCAAGCTTTAAATTAAGCCAGTTGTCTGAATATCTTAAGTTGCAGCATAATGAGCCACATCGTGCATTATCAGATGCATATGTAACAGCAAAGCTGTTTTTAAGATTAAAGGAGAAATTAGAATCTTTACCTTATGAAACAATAGAACAGCTGTTGAAAATAGAGAAAACATTAAAATCAGATGTATATCAATTACTTCACTCTAGACAGCAGGCTTTACTTTTTTCTTCTGAGGATATATCTGGTATAGAAACATATCGGGGACTCGCTTATCGTCAAACGGAACCACAGTCTTACCAAGTTCGCACGCTTGATTTATCGTTTGGTGAGTACTTGGATCATATATACGAAGAAAATGGAGCAATGGAAAAGCAAATAAATAACTATGAAAAGCGCGTCGGTCAACGTGAGATGTCAGAAACAATTTTTGATGCCTTTCAGAGTCACCAACACGCATTCATAGAGGCAGAGACAGGTACGGGAAAGTCGCTCGCATACCTTATTCCTACAATATATGAAGCAATCAAAGACCAGAAACGGATTGTCATAAGTACGTTTACTACTCAGCTACAATCACAATTATTAGAAGAAGAATTACCGATGGTAAATAAATTAGTTAATTTCCCATTACATGCGACTTTACTGAAAGGGAAGTCCCATTACATTAGCTTGGAAAAATTGGAACATGAATTACGTGATTCTCAACAGGACAATTACGATATTGCCTTAACAAAAGCGATAATACTTGTGTGGTTGACAGAGACCGTAACAGGGGATATAGATGAAATTCAACTTCCATCCAGTGGCTACCTCTTCTTTCGACGTATATCTGCTGATACGGAAGAAAATGTTGATCCGACTTCACCTTGGTTTGCTAGATCGTATTATCAGAAGGCGCGTAAAAGAGCTCAGCGTGCAGATATTGTTATTACAAATCATGCTTTACTATGCACGGATATGTTTAATGAATATCAGTTACTCCCAAGTTATGATAAAGCAATAATTGATGAGGCACATCATTTGGAGGATACGGCATCAAGACATTATGGACTTAAGCTAGATTATATTCACATGCAGTATATGTTGAATCAGTTAGGAAAAACAGAAGATAACAAGCTCCTAACGAATCTAATTAATACGTACCAAATAAATCATGATCAGCTTCCATTAGAAAAATGGGATTATATTATTGAGGAAGCTAAATATGAAACAGATGATTTATTTCGTCATTTATTTCAATATGTAGTAGATCAACATAAGTCAAACAAGACTTTAAGTGATATTGGAAGAACACAATATCGATTCTCTCATGAAAAGGAACATCCTGAGAAATGGGATGCCATTAAGGAAATGGTTAATCGTTTACTATTTTATCTGCGTGATTTAATCCACGGATTAGCTGTTATGGTACATTACTTAGAAAAGAAAGAAGAGATCGAAAGACAGGATAAAGAGCGTATCCAATTACATACAGAGCAGCTGCAAAGCTATATTGATCGACTTGAAGAGCTTTTCCTTGTCGAAGAAACAAGCGAGCAAGTAAAGTGGATAGAAATTGAAGCTTATGGAGCAAAGAATGCAGTTTATTTATATAGTGAGCCAACAAATGTTGCCGGTTTACTAGCAAAAGATTTCTTTGCTAGTAAAGAAAGTATTATTTTAACAAGTGCTACATTGACCATGAATCAATCCTTTCAATTTATTCAGGATAGATTAGGTATTAGTGCTGACAGGTTAATTACAAAACAAATTGAATCGCCCTTTTCTTATAAAGATCAAGTTCAATTAATGGTTCCGAACGATTTTCCAGATATCAAATATGGAAATATCGATGAATTTATATATGCTACATGTGAATCAATTATTTCATTGGCAGAAATAACAGCAGGAAGGATGCTAGTACTGTTTACTTCTTACGATATGTTAAAGCGGGCTCATGCCCTTTTGAAGGAAACATTAGACCTAAGTAGTTATGCCTTAATTGCTCAAGGAATCTCAAGTGGTAGCCGAGCCAGATTAAAGAAAAATTTCCAGACCTTTAATCAAGCCATTCTATTAGGAACAAGTTCCTTCTGGGAGGGTGTGGATATTCCAGGTGAAGATTTATCGTGTTTAATGATCGTGCGATTGCCATTTCAACCCCCAGATCATCCAGTACACGAAGCTAAATCCGCCTATTTAAAAGAACAAGGAAAAAATCCGTTTATGGAATTTTCTTTACCTAATGCCGTCATTCGATTTAAACAGGGGTTCGGCAGATTAATTCGCTCTTCTAGTGATAGAGGAATTGTATTTGTATGTGATGCACGAATGGTTAAGGCGCGCTACGGCAAATATTTTATCGACTCTATTCCACCTGTTCCATTATCTGTTGATTCTACTCAGAAGCTCATGGAAAAAGCCAAGAATTGGTTTTAGTGGTGAAGCCATAAAACGTGAAAGGTGCATGTACAAAAA
This sequence comes from uncultured Virgibacillus sp., assembly GCF_947495635.1. Taxonomy (NCBI): domain Bacteria; kingdom Bacillati; phylum Bacillota; class Bacilli; order Caryophanales; family Bacillaceae; genus Virgibacillus; species uncultured Virgibacillus sp. The sequence goes on from NZ_CANMAB010000049.1 coordinate 16,058, forward strand.
AGACTGATGCTCGAGGCAAGAGCATCAGTAATAAAGAAGTGGTATGGGTGAGAAAAATTTTGCTAAAAACAATAAAAACAAAACACAACTTGCTATAAGCTTGTTATACTATACGTATGTGTTTGAGTTTATTTTATTTCAGCATATATATAGGTTTCACTTAGCTTGCGAAAGTATGATTAACAATTTTTTGATAAAAAGGGTATTTTACTGGAGGGATAAGATGGATAATAAAATAGAAACATTATCAACAGTTAAGCTCCAATATTCATCAGATCTTTATAAAATAGTTGATAGTTTAAATAGAACATTAAAAGAGCAGGATTTAATGTTCGGTCTAGCATTGGATGATAACGATGAGGATCAGGCAATCTTCACGATTTACCGGACCTAAATGGTTAAAATGGAGCTTACTGATTAGCATAATTATCCTAATTTCCTGTTTTATTTATATGATATTTCTATATGTCGATTTAAAAGAAAGTAAAACCGCAGGCTATGCTGAAACAGAAAGGCAATTATTAAAGGCGAACGCCCTTACAGAAGTAACAGCCATCAAAACATTCAATGGAGAAAAGGCCTATCATGTCGTGTTTGGAAAAGATGGTAAGGAAGAAAAAATTATTTTCTATCCGCTTGAAGGAAAAAAGAAAAATTTGACGACGATTAATCAATCGGAAATTATAGCAGAAGATGCTATAATAGATGATTGGAAACAGCAGTGTAATCAATGTGAATTTGTAAAAATAACACCGGCACTTGTAAATGAAAATGCTCTTTGGGAACTTACTTATAAAGATCAATCTGGTCGATATGTGTTGGATTATTTATCGATCTATGATGGGTCTAGGTATGAGCAGTATCGTTTAAAACGAATGTTTAATTAAAAGGAATGCTAACATAGAAAGGTGATATTAGTGGAACTAGCAAATCGAGTAAAAACCTTAACACCATCCTCAACCTTAGCAATAACAGCAAAAGCCAAAGAATTAAAAAAGCAAGGTCATGATGTCATTGCTCTAGGAGCGGGTGAGCCTGATTTTAATACACCAGAATTCATTTTAAATGCTGCACAAAACGCAATGCGTGAAGGAATGACTAAATATACGCCATCGGGTGGAATAGTGGAGCTAAAACAAGCGATCGTATCTAAATTTAAAGCAGATAATCACCTGGATTATTCGACCGATCAAATTATTGTCACAACAGGTGCAAAACACGCACTTTATACATTATTTCAAGTATTGCTAAATGAAGGGGACGAAGTAATAATACCTGCCCCATACTGGGTTAGCTATCCAGAACAGGTTAAGTTAGCAGGTGGCAGTCCGGTATTTTTGACAGCAAGTGAAGAAAACGGATTTAAATTGACACCAGCACAACTTGAAAATGCGATAACTGATAAAACGAAAGCTGTAATTATAAACTCACCTAGTAATCCAACAGGTATGATGTATACAGAGGAAGAACTTAAGCAAATAGGAGAAGTTTGTTTAAGGCATGATATACTTATCGTTTCAGATGAAATTTATGAGAAGCTGATTTACTCAGGGGATCCACATATTTCAATTGCTCAACTTTCTAGCGATTTGCAGGAACAGACTGTTGTTATAAATGGGGTATCCAAGTCACATGCTATGACGGGCTGGAGAATTGGATATGCAGCTGGACCTATTGCTATCATAAAGGCAATGACAAGTTTAGCTTCACACTCAACATCAAATCCTACATCTATTGCGCAATATGCAGCTCTTGCAGCATATCAGATGGACGGAGAACCTGTCGAAGGGATGAAGCAGGTATTTGCCGAACGCCTAGAAAAACTCTATGAACTCTTACTTGAAATACCAGGTGTTACCTGTATTAAACCGAAGGGAGCCTTCTATCTGTTTCCAAATGTAGAAGAAGCATCAAGAAATAATGGATTTGCTTCTGTGGATGAATGGGTAAGTGCTTTGTTAGAAGAGGAAAAAGTTGCACTTGTACCAGGCTCTGGGTTCGGCTCACCAAATAATGTGCGTCTATCCTATGCCACATCAATGGAAGCTTTAATAGAGGCAGCTACACGAATAAAACGATTTGTATTAAAGCACCAATCTTAATCGTATCAGGAGGTAATTTTTTTGAAAATAACTATTTCACAAGCACCAGCACACAATGATCAAACAGTTACCATGGGAGCATGGCTCGCCAATAAGCGTTCAAGTGGAAAGATTGCCTTTTTGCAACTACGTGATGGTACTGGTTTTATACAAGGAGTAGTTGTTAAAAATGATGTCAGTGAAGAAACCTTTCAACTGGCTAAAAATTTAACCCAAGAATCCTCTGTTTACATAACTGGTAAAATTGTTGAGGACACCCGCTCTCCGTTTGGTTATGAAATGCAAGTAAGTGATATTGAATTAATACATGAGTCCATTGATTTTCCAATAACTCCTAAGGAGCATGGAACTGAGTTTTTAATGGATCATCGTCATTTATGGCTACGCTCTAAAAAACAACATGCTGTAATGAAAATACGAAATGAAATTATTCGCGCAACGTATCAATTCTTTAATGAGAACGGATATGTAAAAATTGATCCTCCTATTCTAACAGGTTCTTCCGCTGAAGGAACAACGGAATTATTTCACACAAAATACTTTGACGAGGAAGCCTATTTGTCACAAAGTGGTCAGCTATATATGGAAGCAGCTGCTATGGCTTTTGGTAAAGTATTCTCCTTTGGTCCTACTTTTCGAGCAGAAAAATCGAAAACACGCAGACATTTGATTGAGTTCTGGATGATTGAACCAGAAATGGCTTTTGTTGACCATCAAGAAAGTCTTGAAATTCAAGAGAATTACGTGAGCTTTGTTGTGCAAAGTGTTTTAGAAAATTGTAAGCTAGAATTACAGGTATTAGAAAGAGATACTGAAAAATTAGAAAAGGTAAAAGCACCATTCCCACGAATCTCTTATGATGATGCGATTGATCTTTTAAAAGACAAAGGATTTACGGATATTGAATGGGGAGAAGACTTTGGTGCACCTCATGAAACTGCGATTGCTGAAAGCTTTGATAAGCCAGTATTTATCACAAATTACCCAGCAGAGATTAAAGCATTCTACATGAAGCCTGACCCTAATCGTTCGGATGTTGTTTTATGTGCAGATCTTATTGCTCCTGAGGGATATGGAGAAATTATAGGTGGTTCGCAACGTATTGATGATTTAGAGCTTATGAAAGAGCGCTATGAACAGCATGACTTAACAGGCGAAGCCTATAAATGGTATCTAGAGCTAAGGCAATACGGTAGTGTTCCTCACTCAGGTTTTGGTCTAGGATTAGAAAGGACAGTCGCTTGGATATCTGGTGTAGATCATGTACGTGAAACAATTCCTTTTCCAAGATTACTTAACCGGCTTTATCCATAAATGAGGATTTTTTTAGTGACTAGCTATCAGCTTTTTTATCGCTAATTCCAATATATAGTCGGTTTAAAAGGAACAAACCTTAAACGTATAAGCGTTTATGAACCGCTGCTGTTTTTTGAGGTTGGGGTTTTTACAGCCCATTAACCTGTAATAAAATCCCTTGTCTTTTAGAGCAAGGGATTTTATTATTTTAACAACATGCTATACTTTTAATGAGGTGCTATGATGACGAAGCAAATTTCCATTCAAGATATATTGTTAAACCAAATACAGATTCCTGTAGAATTATTCTTAGCATATAAGGATTTAGGGCTCAATGAAAAGGAAGTAATGCTCTTATTACAGATTCAACGATTCTTACAGGATAGGGTTGATTTTCCTACACCTGATCAGTTAGCTGCCTATGTTACAATGGATGAAAAGGAATGTGCACATTTATTACGGGCACTGATTCAAAAGGATATGCTAGCTATTAAGCAGCAGGAAAGGGAAGGGGAGAAACTAAGTGAAGCTTATTGTTTAACCCCGCTTTGGAATAAATTATTTTCATCGGATATACAACAACAGGAAGCGTCTACTGACGGAACAATATTTATCTTATTTGAACAAGAATTTGGCCGTCCGCTTTCACCGTTTGAAATAGAGACGATAAATGCGTGGCTTGATCAAGATCATATTTCACCTGCTTTAATTAAAGCAGGATTAAGAGAATCTGTGTTGATGGGCAAGCTTAATTTTAAATATATTGACAGAATTCTAAGAGAATGGAAGAAAAAAGGAATCCATACAGTGGAGCAAGCTAGAAATGCAAGTAAGCAATTCCATTCTTCGCAAACAGGAACAAATCAGCCTACCAAAAAAAGAGATACCTCATTTTATTATAATTGGCTAGAAGGAGAAGACTAAGCAGATGCTGAATAAAAAACAGATTAGATTTTGTTTAGATGAAATGAAAAAAATGTTTCCTTATGCTGAATGTGAACTGGAGCATGAAAATCCTTTTGAGTTGGTTATAGCAGTACTTTTATCCGCACAGTGTACGGATACATTAGTAAATAAAGTAACGAAAGAATTATTTAAGAAATATAAAACACCAGAGGATTATCTTGCAGTGCCTTTAGAGGAGCTGCAGAACGATATTAAGTCAATTGGTTTATATCGGAATAAGGCAAAAAATATCCGTAAACTATGTACCGTTCTTTTGGAGGAATATGGTGGTATTGTCCCAAAATCAAAAACAGAGCTTGTTAAATTAGCTGGAGTTGGTAGAAAAACGGCAAATGTGGTAGCATCTGTTGCATTCGGTGAGCCTGCAATAGCTGTGGATACGCATGTTGAGCGTGTATCAAAGCGTCTAGGTATTTGTAGATGGAAGGATACGGTCATAGAAGTAGAAGAAACATTGATGCGGAAAGTGCCAAAAGAGGAATGGAGCGAAACACATCATCGCATGATATTTTTTGGCAGGTATCATTGTAAAGCAAGAAATCCAAACTGTCCAGAATGTCCACTGTTAGAGGTGTGTAGAGAAGGGCAAAAGCGGATGCGCACTGCTTCCCAAAAGTCATAAAATGACTAAGGATATCCTTTTTGTTTATCTAATTAAAATGGAGATCGCCTATGATTGAAACTTAACTCGGGTACGGAATTCAACCTCCTCGACATCTTCATTTACGGCTTTTGAAAAGACTCGAAGTCTGTGCAGACTTGATAAAGTTAAAACTGTATTCAGGGTATTGTCGATTTCCTAACTTACCCAAAAGATTTTAAGAGGTAATTTCAACTAAAAACAAACCAAAAAACACCGACCATGATTTTTGAACATCATGGTCGGTGTTTCGTTTAATGGACTTTTGAGAATACCTCTTTATTATTATTGTTCTTCATCAACTGAATTTCCACTGTCGGGACCTCCGCCTTCAGATCCATCTTCACCACTATTTTCGCCTCCACCTTGTTGAGACGATCCTCCTTCACCACCATCTCCATCATCTCCACCAGATCCACCAGATCCACCAGATCCACCAGATCCGTCTCCACCAGATCCACCAGGGTCACCGTTATCTTCTCCCGTTTCATCCGCAGGAACTGTCACGGTTGTATGTTGACTTTGTCCGCGGACTCCTTCGTTATTACCCTTTTTACCAACTGGTGTTACCGTGATGGTATAGCTTTGACCAGGCTGTGCTCCATCAATTTTAAGACCGTTTGCTTCAACTGTCTTCGTTTGTCCGTTTACTGATACCTCGAAGCTGGCAGGCGGACCATTATAGTTCCACGAAACATCAATTTCTGAATTTGCCTCATTGTAAGCGGCTGATAATCCCTCAACAGCTGGAATTCCTTCTTCCTCTTCTTCGCCTGGAATTTTTACTTTCGTGGTTTTCGGTTCACTCTTCATTGATTCATCGTCATTACTGATCGCCACGACCTGAATAGTATAATTAGCGTCTGGCTCTACCTCTTTAATCACCATAGAGGTATCTTCTGTCGTAGAGAGTGTTTGCATTTTTCCATCGTTCATTTGTAATCCGACTTCAAATGATACATCTGCATCGGATTTATAATCCCATGAAACATCAATCGTGTTACTTTCTTCGTTAAAGGTAGCCTTCAATCCACTTACTGCATCTAATTTATCGAACTTCTCGGAGGTGCTGCTTGGCTCTGTTCCTTTTACGAATAGCTCCGTCAAAATAGAGGATGAAGGTGTAAATTCACTCGGCTTCGCCGCAGGATTTGATCCTTTTTCAACCTTTGCTTCTACCACAGAATTTGGCTTAACAAAGTCTTTCGTCTCCACGTCTTTTGACAGTTCCGTCATAATGTTTTTGAATAGGGCATGCGGGATTTTCGTATGACCGCTAGGAATTACATCACGGTGTCCATTCTCATCCGTATAACCACCTGTCCATACGGATATCGTGTAATTTGTTGTATAGCCAGTAAACCATGAATCGGGGCTACCAGATTTATCTTCAAGATTGGTTGTTCCCGTCTTTCCTGCTACTGGTAAGCCAGAGATATTTGCAAGTTTACCAGTACCTTCTGTAATAGCAGATTTAAGCATATCTGTCATCATATATGCTGTGTAATCTGACATAACAGGCTCGGCCTTTGGTTTTAAATCAATGGTTCTTCCATCAGGAAATTCTACTTTGGTTACTGCATATGGTTCATTATACAATCCCTCATTACCAAATGCTCGGAATGCACCAGCTAGTTGTACTGGGGTAACATATGTTTGCGTTCCACCAATAGCATCTGTGATTGTAATTTTATCTTCATGGAAATTAATTCCAAGTCCTTCAGCAAATTTTTTGGAATTTTCATAGCCAACCTCTTCTAGTGTTTTTACTGCCGGTACGTTTAACGATTGGTTCAAAGCATGGCGTGCTGTCATCCAGCCAGCGTATTGTCTGTTCCAATTTCGTACCGTTGCTCCTTTTGTTCCAGCTATTTCATATGGCTTATCATCGTTTATTTGATGGTATGTCGACATTTTATTATATTCTATTGCTGGACCATAGGCTATAATTGGTTTAAATGTTGAACCAGGCTGCTGTTCCGTTAAGGCGAAGTTGAATTCCTTTTTCCCTTCGCTATTTCGTCGTCCGCCAATAGCACGTATCGCACCATTCTTAGTATCCAGAACGGCCAGGCCTGCCTGCATTTCATCATCCGGATAAGGGATTGGATTATCTTCACTATCTGTTAATAAATATTCAACATGCTCCTGGGCACTTGTATCAAGTGTTGTATGAATCGTTAATCCATCTGTATTAATATCTGCACCATCTACTTTTTCTCTAACTTCTTCTTCCACCTTCTGTAAAAAGGCATCATAAGGAGCAGAATCAGGACGAGAGTCGGTTAACAGAGAAGAAATTTCCACTTCTCTAGCTTCATCGGCTTCTTTTTGTGAAATTTTTCCATGGCGCACCATTAATTTTAATACGGTATCCATTCTTTTCTTCGTTAGATCTGGGTTATTGAATGGATCGTATGCTGTAGGTCGCTGTGGTAAGCCAGCTAAAATGGCAGCCTCAGGAAGTGTTAATTCACTTAAATCTTTTTTCCCGAAGTATGTCTCAGCAGCTTTAGCAACGCCATATGCACCACTACCGTAATAGATCTTATTTAAATACATCTCTAAGATCTCTTCTTTGGAGTATTCACGCTCCAGTTTTAATGCTAGCCATTGTTCTTGTACTTTTAAACTAATCTTTTTCTCAGGCGATAGGAAGGATTTCTCTACAACCTGCTGTGTAATGGTACTAGCACCTTCTGATCCAAAACCATTTGTTATATTGGCTACAATGGCACCACCAATACGTCTTAAATCGATTCCACCATGTTCAAAGAATCGAGCATCCTCCGTTGCTGTAACAGCATCAATTAATATTTTCGGCAATTCATCATAGCTTATTTTCGTTCTTTGCTTATCTCCAAGACTTGCAAATACTTCGCCATCCTTATCAAGAATTTGTGATGCTAATGGATCGGATAATTTTGCATCATCTATATCTGGCGCTGTAGCGATCCAATATGCAGCTGTCGCACCAGCGCCTAGTCCCATTACAACAAATATAATTAATAAGGACAGTACAATTTTTTTCCACATCGGTTTTTTCTTTGATTTTTTCTGTTTTCTTCTCGCTGTACGAGATTGGCTATTTTCTGCCATCACTTCATTCCTCCGTCTCTAAAAATAAAGCTCATCAATGATAGCTAAATAATCAATTCTTGCTTTATATTGAAAAGGGATGATATATCCTTCTTCCTGAATGGTTTCATAGGCAATCGATTTTTTGCCACCATTTAATTTGACGTTCCAGTGCAAAAAAAGTTTCTCTGCAGGTAAAAAAAATGTTTCGTCATGTGCAGCAAATCGGATAATAATAAAACTAATTCCTCCATGGTCAACTACAGCCTTCATATGATCTATTTGATGTTCATGTATATTAGCTAGCGGAAACAAGGTTTTATTTTTAGTCTCTTTCGCTTCGAAATCAATATACCTATACCTATAGACCCCATTATAGTCAGTTGTTGATGCTTGTTTGAAATATGCTTCTGTAATAACTGCTGCACTTCGTTTTGGATAGTTTACCTTTACAATCTGTACTGGTGTTGGTTTTTTATAGATAACTGCTTTATTTGCTTTTACATAAAAAGTGTTCGTCTCATTAATATCTTCTTCTAATGTCATCCCTCGATTACTAAATATATTTGTGTTTTTTTTAGCGTCTTTTGGACGACTGATATTTTTTCTCTGCCCATTTGGGTAATTCATTTGTTGGTTCCTCCTTGCATAATACCATATCATATAAGAAAAAAAATACCATTTAAATAGTACGCATAAATATTACAGAATCGTGCATAGTTAAAACAAACTGTTGAAGGAAGGATGAAGATGTATCCAACGAAAGAACTTCAATCCTATGTCCATTATATAACAAATTCAACTAAATCACGAAATAGAGATAATATTAGCCGCACAACTGCTTATTTTAACTATTATTTGCAATTTCCAGAAATAAAATGGTCATACTTAGCAAGTCTTGTGTCTAGAAATGCAGGGTATAATATGACAGATCTATTGTTACCTCCTTATCGATTTATACTGGGTGATAAGGAGAGAGAGCGATTATTTATGACTTATGAACGCGCAAATTGGTTAATTTTCTCTGATGCATATCCGCAATTACTAATTTACCAGCTTTCAAAGCAACTGCGAGAGCCTGTATTTCAGTTATTAAAGGTTTTCCATGTGTCGGATTTTATGATAAAAGAATGGCATTATTTTTGGAAGTTCTCTGATGAAGATCGATTACTTCGAGCATTAATTATAAACGAACAGAATGTAATACATGGGCCAGTAATTGAACAATCATTTTTTAAAAAACGTGTTTTTCACAAGCTACCATACGTACTACAAAATCTACTTTTAATGAACGCAGTACTGTTACCAACAAAATCAACGAATTTGTATGGTGCCTATGTACAAAACTTCACAAGTTTAACCAATCGGATTAATCTCGGAAAAAAACTGGCATCAATATTATTTACCCCATCTGTGTATAATGAAACATTGGCATTTGCTATAGATTGCGAACATACCGGTTCAAGATATGATTATGAGCGTTACTTAGATCTCTCCTTCCAAGCGTCTCCATTCCTACGAATGGTATACCCTATTATTTCACATCAAGATAAGATTCGAACAGATTGGTATAAATCGGGGGGTGTCAAAAAGAAATGGACAAAGAATGTTGCTACTCCAACAAAAAGTGATATTGGCTTAACTTTCTATAAAAAACGTCAGCTTTTGTATGCTTATTACTTTATTCGGTCTGTGTTTAGTAGGCAGGAATTATAACGAAAGGAGAGGGGGGTTATACAAAATTGAATCGAGGTTCATTTGGTATGTTTTTGATTTCATTGACGGAAAGCGGTATGTACTGTTGTGCAGTGAATAATGCATTTGAAAAAAACGAACTTATCAAAGGGCTGTCCAAAGGTATTTTTGACCTCTAGGACAGCCCTTTGATTTATTTACGTAGATGGTCGGTTAGGACCATCTAATTTCTTATCGCCCTTTTTTAGGGATTTTGACCGAATAGATTCAGTTTTTGTTTGGTTTTTCTTATTTTGTTTCATGTGAACTCCTCCTTCAATTATTAGTTTGTCAAAAACACATAAATTAATGAGTTTTATCACCTGTTTTGTAAGCTTCGTTCTAGTTTTGTCGAACAGGAAGGATTGAATGGCTCTAAACCGAATACTAGTAGTAATAACTTAACCAAGGGAGGAGATTATATGTCATTTGCTATCAGGAATCTCCATACAGCTAATCCAGGTGCCGATCGGAAATCGGTTGAATTATCATTGCAACAGTTATCAGATCAGGTACGTTGGCTGGATCAAAAGCTTATGATGAAGGTTGAAAATGAAATATCTGATCAATTTCAGGATAGAATGAATGAAATGAATGCACTAAAAACGACTTTAAAGAGAGTGGAGGGGAATTATTAAAAAAAACATGTCCATTATGTTAAAATAATCCTAATAGCAAACTTTGTTAAAGGCGGATATTCAACATGGACATAAAGAAACAAACAGAATTATTAAAAGAGCATGTAGTTCGATTAAAGGATAAATATGAGCAAAACGATCCTCCTGAAAATCGAAAAGATAAAGCTTTGTTTTTAAAGGTTAAAGAAGAAACAACGCCTATTTATGAGATGTTACAACAATGGGAAACGGGCACGCTGCGAATGGTAAAAGAAAGGAAGCTAACTATTCATCCTCAACAGGTGGCTTCTACAAAAGAAAATATGGAACTGCTACTCATGCATAGTTACTATATAGATGTGAGAAGAAAAAGATACATGGAATTAAACCATTCCATTCTCTATATTTTTGACCAAATTATTAGAGAGTTGGAGCTGGGGCATAACTAAAAAGTTCCATTTAAAAGACGAACTATTTGGTGGTTCATTTTTTTCTTAGTCTAGAAAATTTAGCCCAGGGGGATAAATATGGGCATGTTGAGCCACGTCCAGCCTCAGTACCGAGAAATGGAGGCGACTTCACGAATCGCTCTACGCTAAGTCATCATCGGCTCGCAAGCACACCATGATTCTTTTATCTCCATTGACTCGCCCCAGTTGCTACGTTCTAAACGAGCGCTCGCACTTTTGTTCTGTTCCGAGCCTCTTTACAATCATTTGATTTTTACTTATAATAACCTTCCATACTGTGGAGAAGGGGATAAATAATGACTGCTAAATATGAATTAGTGAAAAAAGCCATTCGTATAAGGGATAACGCTTATGTTCCTTATTCCAACTTTCCTGTAGGAGCAGTTTTAAAAGCAAAATCAGGAAAGCTATATACAGGATGTAATATTGAAAATGCCGCGTATCCAGTGTCGTGTTGCGCTGAGCGTGTCGCCATATTTAAAGCAATCGCTGAAGGGGAGAAGGAGTTCACGGAAATGGCTGTTGCAGCTGACACAGATCGGCCAGTTCCTCCTTGTGGATCTTGCCGTCAAGTGATGAGTGAATTCTTTACAGCAGATATGAAGATTCATTTAACCAACCTAAAAGAGGACACTAAAACAGTTACGATGGAAGAACTTTTACCTTTTTCCTTTCAGCCATCTGATCTAAATAAAGAGACGTAAAGGGCGAGGGTTTGCCTTTTTAGAGAACCTCATTGAAAACGTAGATTATTGATAATATTTGCTCTATTTCTTTGTTCATAAAAAGGGCTGCTCAAAGTCGTTTAGACTTATGAGGCAGCTCCATTTTTTGTAGTCTAGGAAATTATAAAAATTGAGCATGAGGATAAATATAGACGTGTTGAGCCGTGTCCAGTCCCAGCGTCCAGAAACTAGGCTACTTCATGAATTGCTCTATGATAATCATCATCGGCACGCAAGCTCACCGTGATTCCTTTATCTCCGTTGACTCGCTCCAGTCGCTACGTTTCTAATCGGACATTTGCGCTTTTGTTCTAAGTTAAGAAAGTATAAAATCAGTGCAATGACTACGTTAAGCGAAGTAGTTATTTTGAAATGTTAGATGTATATTGGCAATGCTCCGACTAATTACTTCGCTTTCCGTGGGCACGGCCTCAACTAACTTTGCAAAGAAGAAC